>CACXFM010000235.1 GCA_902766955.1 uncultured Lachnospiraceae bacterium
AGCACGTGACAGTAATTGACAGTAAAAGACAGTGGATGAGTCTTCTTTCGTGTGTTAGGATACAATCAGCAAAACAAGGCAGGCAGGAGCCGCCGCGATGAATGAGTCGCGGCGGCCCTGCTTTTTTTCATGGAAGAAAGGGGATACGTATGAAAAAGAATTGTTTCAGAGAGAAAGTGTCAGCTCCTTCCGCATATCCGGTGAGGAGACGCATTGCGGCAGCTGTTGCAGCGGCAGCCTTAAGTGTCATGCTTTCAGCTTCGCTGACGCCTGCGCTTCCGGCGTTCGCAGCACCGGCGGTCACGGATTCTGTTCTGGACCCTTCCGGGAGCGGATCCATTACGCTTTATAAGCTGCTGGAGAACGGGACGGACGGCCAGGTGCTGACGGGAAGCGGCGTCGACGAGGGACTTAACAGCAGAACCGGTATGCCGGGGATCGTGTTCAGAGCGAAAAAGATCGCGGATATAACGGAAATGCTTGTGACGGAGGGCGACGGGACACTGAAAACAGGTGTGTATTATACGGGACTTGACAAGGCCTTTTTAGCCGCCTGTACCAGAGCGCTCGGCTCACCTTTAAGCGGAAGCGTGACAGGGGAAGGCGGCCTGACCGGCTTTCCGACCCAGACCGTGATCAACGCTGTTTCTCAGATGCAGAAGAGTGACGGGGACGGCGCGACGTATACGGGGGAAACACTTCTGCGGGACACTGCACTCGGAGGCGATGTCGTCTTTGCACCGACGGATTCCGGCGGCCGGACACAGCTCGGAAGCCTGCCGCTGGGACTCTACCTGGTGGCGGAGGATGAGAGTGCCGGTAGTTATAAAGGAGCGAATGGGGAGGTTCTCGCCGGAGGCGCATCTCCGTTTCTGATTTCCCTTCCCATGACCAGTCTCACTGCAATCGGAGACAAGGAGGCCGGCACCGTATGGCAGTATGATGTGACGGCTTATCCGAAAAACAGTGTGATCTCCACTGAGAAATACATTGTTTCTGATAATAAACAGAACACGCTCATGGCAACCGACGACAGGCAGATCGGGGATCTGATCACGCAGGTCATTACCGGCGATGCGCCGAAGCTGGTTTCCGGCAGCGGCGATCCTTCGGACAGGGAATACAGAAAGTATGTCATTAAAGACACGATGAGTGCGGGCCTTGACTTCGCCGGTGTGACGCGCGTGCTGATCGGCGGGAAAGTGAGTGCCCCGGCGGCACTTTCGGACCTGAGCGGCGGTACGGTACTGGCGAAGGCGGACTATGCCGTCGCGGAAGGACAGGGAAAGCATTCCTTTACGGTATCCCTCACGGAGAGCGGCCTCAAAAAGCTGAATGGCATGGAGATCGATGCGGAAGTAGCCGTTGTCTTTGAGGCGAAGCTGAACGGCAGTGCCGTGATAGCCGGATCGGAAAGCGGCGAAAATTCAAACAGGCCTTCGATCACCTGGAGGAACAAAAGCGGACTCGAACGGAGTACCGAAGGGACTCCCGTGCGTCTGTACACCTACGGGCTGGACCTGACCAAAACCGGTGTCACGGATTTCAGCGCGGTTGCATTTACCATGCGCCGGAAAGACGGGGAGGAGCTCCTCAGATGGGTCCGGGAGAAGGAAGGCGTCTATCATCTGGCAAAACAGGCGGATGCGGGTTCTGTCACGGAACTGAGGCCGGACGGCAAGGGCGGTCTCCGCATGAGAGGGCTCGACGAGGCTGTCTATGTGCTCAGGGAAACAAAAACGCAGAGCGGACGCACGCTGCTCGCATCTGATGTGGAAATTGAGCTGAGCGGGAATGACAAGCCGGACGGATATCTGAAATCTGCCACCGCCTCGGTCGGAGGCCATAAGGCTGCCCTGAAGATTGAGAACAACGGGAAGAGCGGGATCGCCGGCATGACGGTCTCCAATCACGGGCAGATTGTCCTGAAAACGGGCGGTACCGGCAGAGTCACGCTGGGCGGATTTGCCGCGGCAGTTCTTCTTATCGCCGTGACCGTTTATGTACGGCTGAGACGGAGGAGTCAGGGAGCGTGAGGACTGCGGCAGAACGATCACTGAGGGAGAGGGCAGCCGGCCTGTTTCTGTTTGCCGGGCTGTCCGTCTCCTCAGCCCTGTTCCTCTATCCCTATGCTGTGGAAGAGAGAGCACAGATCACGCAGACTGCACAGGTCGCGGGATACCAGGAGGAAGTGGATGAGACCGGTGAGGAAAATCTCGAGGCGGAGGGAAAGAAGGCGGATGCGTACAATGCCGCCATCCGTGAGAGGCAGAAGCGTGAGAAATTTCATTACCTCGGCGAAACGGCAACCGACGCGCAGTACGAGGAGACACTTAAGAATACGGACGGCATCATGGGGTATCTCGAGGTACCGTCCTGTGATATCTATCTGCCTTTTGCACACGGGACACGTGCAGAGACGCTCCGGACGATGGCAGGACATATGTACGGGACGTCGCTTCCGGTCGGCGGACCGGGTACCCATGCCGTTCTGGCGGGACATACCGGACTGCCTTCCGCCGAATTGTTCAGCAGTCTTGAGAAAGTAAAAGAAGGCGACTGTTTTGAGATCCATGTGCTGGGCAGAAAACTGCATTACAGAGTGAAGGAGATTCTGACCGTGCTGCCCGAAGAGGCGGACAGCCGCTTAAATGTCAGGGAAGGGAAGGATCTGGTGACGCTTTATACCTGTACGCCCTACGGAATCAATGATCACCGGCTTCTTGTCTGCGGGGAGCGGGAAATACCGGATTCTGCGGACGCGGGCGCTGCGGAAGAGACGGAAGCGGCGGCGGTGATCAGATGCCGGGAGGCTGTGCTGCGCTATGTGTGTGCGCTCTCGGTCCCGTTCCTGCTCGCGGCGGCGGGGGCCGCGGATTTTCTTCGCAGAAAAAAGTGAGTGCGGCATAAGTGCCTGTAAGTCGAAATCGAAAGGGAAGGAAGTTGTGTCAGATGAAGAATCGTAAAAGAAGGGCTTCTGCGGTGATACTTCCCGTGCTTCTGCTGCTTGTCCTTGTGTATGGAGCGGCCGGGGAAGTCTGTGCGGGAGCGGCGGAATCCTGCAGAATCAGAATCCATTACTGCGAGAGGGAGGACGGGTCGGCGCCGGTGCCGGGCAGCACGTTCACCTGCTACAGGATTGCATCCGTGAGTACGAAACCCGCTCCTGCGGAGAATGTGATCAGTCCGTGCGTGCGCAAAAAGAACGGCTCCATGCTGGCCGTCAATACCGCTACGGATGCGGCGGCAATCAGGGAAACAGTCGAGAATGCATATGCGGGGGGCCGGGTGAAAGACGGAAAGACGTCGAAGTGTGTCACGTCCGCGACCGGATATGCGGAGATGGACGGGCTTGAAGCGGGGATTTATCTGGTCTGCGAGACGAAGCCGGCTCCGTACTGCCTGCCCGCCGCTCCGTTTATCGTCATGGTACCTTACAGTGATGACGAAGGGTGGCACACGGAAGCGTTTGCGGAACCGAAGCCGTCCGTGAGCGGTGACCTGAAGATCACGAAAAAGGTGACGGGCAGCGGCGGGTCAGCTGCGGTCTCTTTCCGCTTTGCGGTGACAATCGGAGCGGGAGGAAGCTATCCGTGCAGGCGGTCGGACGGAAAGACCCAGATGCTGCAAAGCGGGGACAACATTGTCCTGAAGAGCGGGGAGCATGCCCTGATCACGGGCCTGCCCGAAGGCATCTCCTATGAGGTGCGGGAGAACGCCGCCGATGCAAAGGGATATCGGGTGACAAGTGAGAATGCCAGCGGCAAAATCATGGGAAGAAGAGAGAATGCGGTGCTTTTTGTGAATCACAGGGAACGCGTCACGGTCACGCCGACTCCGACGCCCGGAGTGAAGAAAGGAAAAGCGGGAAAGACATCCGCGGGAGGAAAGACATCCGCAGGGGGAACGACGATGAGCGGATCTGTCCGCACGGGAGATACATCTCCGGTGATGCAGTGGGTTGCGGCCGCCGTTCTGGCAGTCAGCGGCATGTATGTGACCGGACGGAAGAGAGGAGGCAGAATATGATGCTAAGACCGGGAAAGCTGATAATATGCGGGATGCTGAC
>CACXFM010000236.1 GCA_902766955.1 uncultured Lachnospiraceae bacterium
TGGGGATGTGGCTCAGTGGGAGAGCATTCGGTTCGCATCCGAAAGGTCGTGGGTTCAAATCCCATCATCTCCATTATTTTTATGCCTTGAAAAGCCCGGAAAATCAAGATTTTCCGGGCTTTTCTTTTTTCCTTCTAAGAATTGACCACTTCCATACCGCCGTTCTCCCGGTCGTAATAATAGATATTTCCGGACAGTATCTGCTCATCCGGAACCGCTACCGTATTGACATACTCCACCAGGTCGGACAATCCCCCCGTATCAAGATCCCGCTTCGCGGGCAGAATAAGCACCTCGTGAACACTGCTCGGCAGCACAAAATAATCAGAGTCGAAACATTCCGCGATTCGCCGCGTCAGCAGCTCATCCGCCATATAGACGGCTCCGTACAATCTGCTCCTCGATGTCAGAACGAGAAGCGGCACATCGCGGCATTCCCCTTCCTCTTCCGAAAACAGATCCTCTCCTCCCAGTGCCAGCAGTTCTTCCTTCAGGGGCCTGATCGTCGGAGGGTCGTACTTCCTCAGATTCTTCGCGGCCGTCGCGAACAGTTCTTCCGGACTGGCCTGCCACCTTATGACATCCTCATTCCAGACCAGGGTGCGTCCCCTGCAGAGCCCGATCAGATCAGGGCTGTAACTGCAGATCACCGACAGATCCAGAAAATCCCGGTGGGGCATCGCCACAAGCTCCGCCAGGTTCATTTCGCGGTTTACGATCTGCAGACTCAGAGTATCGCGCACACGGGACAGCTCATTGAAATCACCGGAAAAAATCTCGGTGTGAACCGAACATTCTTCATGGGCCTGCAGAAAGGCATCCGCGATGGTCTCCAGGCTGTTTCCCTTCCGGTACTGCTCATAGAAAGGTTCCAGAAAAATGCGCGGAACCACTTCATTTTCGTTCTCAATGATTGAGATCCCTCTTCGCGCGCAGTGGTTATTGCCGTACACGGTCCGCAGATCGACCACGGTGCCGCGCCCGACACGTCTCCGCACACAGTCAGCAAGTTTCTCGGTAAATGTCTGATAATCCATATAATCTCCCTCAAGGCCCGCATTTCTTTTTGGAAAATGCGGATTCTTAAAATACCCCGGGGAATATGGCGCTATTTCAGAACGGAATCATGAAATGATCTCATAGAGAGACAGGGGCCTTTCCGGCCTGCTTACAGGAATTGACAAAAAAATGCAAAAAAATTAAGAAACCTCCCCGCAAGGGGAGGTATTTCTCATACTCTGGAGAGGTATTCGGCAGTTCTCGTATCGATCTTGACCTTGTCTCCGATATTCACAAACAGAGGAACCTGAATGGTCGCACCTGTCTCGACTGTGGCGGGCTTTGTCGCACCCTGCGCCGTATTTCCCGCGAAACCGGGCTCTGTATCCGTGACCTCAAGTTCCACAAAGAGAGGCGGCTCAATCGCAAAGACGCTGCCGTTGTAGGAGCATACTTTGACTTCCTCGTTCTCCTTGACAAACTTCATATTATCACCGATGACATCCTTATTGATCATCACCTGATCATATGTCTCCGGATCCATGAAATAATAAAGGTCACCGTCATTATACAGATACTGCTCGTTCTTGCGGTCGATCCGCGCAGCCGGGAACTTCTCGGTCGGGCGGAAGGTCTTTTCCACTACACCGCCGTTGATCACGTTCCGCATTTTTGTGCGCACAAACGCTGCTCCCTTGCCCGGCTTGACATGCTGGAATTCAAGGATCTGCATGACCTGACCATCGATCTCAAGGGTTAAGCCGTTCTTAAAATCACCTGCAGAAATCATATCACTTCGTCCTCCTTTAAATGTACAGTATATTTTATAATAAATCGGATCTCCACGCAATACGGAAATCCTCACTCTCAGAGGGATCTGATGATCTCGGCCGCAATCTGTCCGGGACTCTTCCCGTCTGTCCCGATCACAAGATCAGCCGCGCGCTCGTATGACTCCCTGCGCTGTTCCATCAGTGAAGCAATCCCTTCCGGGCTCATACGGTTCTGAAGCAGCGGTCTTTTACCCGCATTGATGCGGACTCTCTCCAGAACGGTTTCAGGTTCCGCCGTCAGAAGAACAATCCTGCCCATCGCTTTCATCAGCGCGATATTCCCCGGCCGCAGTACGGCACCGCCGCCGCAGGATATAACGGAAGGCGGACAGTCATAGAGGCCGGCCAGAAGGCATGTTTCCATATCACGGAAGGCCGCTTCCCCGTCCTTACTGAAAATATCGCTGATGCTCCGCTTCTGCTCTCTTTCAATCTGCCCGTCCATCTCAATCAGTTGACGGCCGAAGCCTTCATGAATGGCATTGGAAACAGTCGACTTGCCCGTTCCCATAAAACCGGTCAGGAAAATGTGTCCTCCTTTTGCCCTGATTTCATGAATCCGTTCAAGTTCCCGTCTCAGTTCCTCCGCATCCGGCTGTCCGGGTGCGCTTCCTCCTCCCGGAAGGCGTCCGAATGTGAACGCACTTCCGAACACTTCGGCGGACAGTCTCGATGCCGCGCCTGTCTCACCCATTGAAATCAGCACATGAGGAATACCAAGTGTCCGGTACGCTTCCGCGGAGGCACCGAGCACAGCTGCCGCATCAGCGCTGCATTCCGGCATACACGCAATCTTCGCCACAGAGGCTCCCGCCTGTTCCATGTCCTTCAGTCTGCGAAGGAGATCCGGTGCGGGCGGCGTTTTTCTGAAATCATGAAAGGACATGACGACCGGAACCGTGTGTTCCCCCGCCAGACGGACAAGCCCGGCAGCCCCATCCGATTCCTGCTCGACATCCACAAGATCGGCAAAACCGGATCTGACCGCACAGGCGGTAATCTCTCCGTACGTCTCCGGTGACACCTGGCACAGCCCGCCTTCGCGCGCGGAGCGGAATGTAAAAAGAAGCGGCAGGTCCTTTACCGCCTTCCGGATTTTCTCCGTCAGCTGCACACATGCTTCGGGATCCTCCGCTCTTTCAAATGCATCCGCGCGGAACTCGACCATATCCGCCCCGGCCGAAACGGCCTGCTCCGCGTCTCTGAGCGCCTCTGCTTCCGTTCTGCAGCACACCGGGACAACAATCTTCGGAAGCCCGCTCCCGATCACACAATTCCTGATCCTAACTTCTTTCTTCATAAACCCTGTCTGTATGTTTCCATTTTCGAAAACTCTGAAATATGATATTTTAATGACAGTTTCAAACAGGAGGTTTCAATTCGTGGATACTTATTATCTGATCGGCAAACCGATCTCCCATTCCCTCTCCCCTCTCATGATGAATCTGTCCTTCCGGAAAACGGGCATTGATGCCGAGTACCGTCTTCTGGAGACCGGCCTTCCGGATCTGGCGGCTCACACGGAGCAGCTGAAAGCATCGGGCGCCGCCGGGTGGAATGTCACCATGCCCTGCAAATCCGCCATGTGCGCTCTCTGTGACGAACTTTCCCCCGCCGCGGAAATCTGCGGCGCGGTAAACACGGTGAAAAACGAGGGAGGCAGACTGACAGGCCACACGACCGACGGAGCCGGTTTCATCAGTGCTCTCCGGAACCGCGGCATCTCCCTGCGCGGAAAACGGATGGTTCTCTTCGGAAGCGGCGGCGCCGCCGGAATCATTATGATACAGTCCGCGCTCGAGGGTGCGGAAGAAATCCGCGTCTACTGCAACCGCCCCGCTTCACGGATCCGCACGGAAGAGCTTGCCGCAAAGCTGCAGCCGCATTCTTCCTGCACCGTCACCATCCGCTCTTATGCCGAAACAGAAATAATGAAACGGGATCTCCTCGAGAGTGCGGTGCTGGTCAATGCCACGAACATCGGCATGGAAGGCGGTCCGGACCCCGACGGATGCCTGCTGCCTGACAGCGTGCCTCTCCCGCCGGATCTGTTTGTCTACGACATCATCTACCACCCCGCCGTGACACCGCTCATCCGAAGGGCGATGACACAGGGGAATCCCTGCGAAAGCGGATTGTCCATGCTGATCGGTCAGGGTGCGGAATCCTTCCGGATCTGGACCGGACAGGAAATGCCGCTGTCAGATGTCACGGATGCTCTGACAGACGCGCTCTCCGTCTGACAGCTTCCAAAACAGAATTGAATAAAAGCAGACAGCGAGGCAGCGGACTCCTGTCTGACTTCGTTCTGTCTGCTTTACTCCTCAGTTCTGAATGCGTCGTCGATAATCTCGTGCGCGATATCCTCCACCGACTTTCCCTCCGCATCGATCACAACGTCCGCGGTTTTTCTATATGCCGGCTCCCGCTCTTTATAGAGACGGACGACCTGGTCTTCCCATCTCTCTCCCTGAATCCAGGCGTGACGTTTATCATCCCTCATTCTGTCAAGCAGCTCGTTCTGCTTCAGCTTGATATAATAGACTCTGCCAAGCTCTTTCAGATAAGCCGCATTCTGAGGCATCATGGCCACGCCGCTTCCGAGCACAATGACACTTCTGCCAGGAAGGGTCTTGAGCTCATCCAGCACAACCGTCTCCATCGTGCGGTAATAAACTTCTCCGAAGCGGTCATAGATCTCTCCGCTGGTCATCTTGAGCTTCCCTGCTACCAGCTGATCCACATCGAGCCGGGGCAGTCCCAGCTCCTTTGCCACAAACTTGGCCACGGCCCCTTTTCCTGATCCGATAAAACCTTCAATAATCAGATGATCCATACTTGCTCCTTTCCCGGCCCAGCAAAAACTCTGCCCCTCACGAATTCTGCGCCTGAAAGTTCTGATAACGAATAAATACTGCCATTTTTATCAATTATAGCATTAATCCGCACATTCTGACAATAACGGTGCTTTGTCCGGATGGCCTCTGTATTTGCGTCTAACCGCAGTGCTGTGTGGGTGAATGTCTCTCGCAGAACCGGAGAATGGTGTTCACGGACCTCTTTCTTTTCCTCCAGAAGGTTGACTCGGACATATCCAGTTTTCCGGCGACGGCCGCCGCCGGCTCTCCGTCCAGATAATACTCCTGCAGCAGTTCCCTGCCCTCCGGATCCAGTCTGTAATAGGCGTCCCAGATAAGACTGATCGTCTGCTCCGCATAACAAAGATCCCTCATTTCCCGCCTGATCCTGCGTTCCCGTTCCTTCTCCATCCACTCCAGTTCACCGGCGGTTTCAAACACTCTGTCATGCGGCATTCCCCTGTTGGAAGGAAGCACTTCCCTTACATTCCGGGCAGAGAGCATCAGGCTCTCAATCAGATCATCCCTGCCGCACCGGGCCTCCCTGGCCATATATCTGGCCCGTCTCGCGAGAGATTCCCTGCCATCTTCTCCGCCTTTCAGCACCTCAACAACATCCTTCTCCGTCAGCGCATGGTCCGGTGTCAGATTCTCAAATGCCATCTGTTTCCCCCTGCTTATCCTGCACGTTTGACAGTTCCGTCATATCCATGCGGAAAAGGTAACATGCGCTCATCCGTAAGTAAACCACCTGGGACAAAGTCGGATAGATCCTGTCAAAAAAAGCTCCCCAAATAAAATAATTGATTTATCAAAAAAGATGTTGACAAATATGCCCCATCTCCATATAATCATATTGTTGGCTTCGAGAGAGAAAAAACTTTCAGGTCACAATGCGGAAGTGTCGGAATTGGCAGACGAGCTAGACTAAGGATCTAGTGCCAGCGATGGCGTACGGGTTCAAGTCCCGTCTTCCGCATGATAAAGGAATCCCCGAAATCATTGATTTTTCCTTTAAAATCAAGGTTTTTCGGGGTTTTTTATTGCTCAAAAATACACGTGTTCAGACGCCACAACGCCAGTCATAAAAAACAGCCGCCCACCCTGTTGCAGCAGGATGAGCGGCCTATTAACGCATTTTAAGGATATCATTAAGAAGCTCTGCCCCATCCGCGGCATAGCACCTTAATTCCGATCCCGGCAAGGCCATTCAATATGATATTGATGATCATAAAACCGATCCCGGCTTTTGTAAGCAGCTTGCCTGTCATGGAGAAGTAAAATCCATTCGCGATACAATGTTCAAAACCGCAAAGGATAAACACCATCACACAGAGAATCAGTCTGATCACTTTGGATACGTCACGTCCGTCAAATTCATCTACGGCAAAGAAGATCATCACGTTGCACATAACAGGCATAAGGATCCGCCTCGCAGTATTTACTTCGCTATACGCAAGTTTCTTATCAACCATCGCACTTGCCATGGGGATTAAATCCGGAAGAGCATATCTTACTGCAAGTCCCACCCCGGCTGCGGCCAGCATGTTGCAGACAAGGATAACAAGTACATCCCGGATCCCGATATCGCTTATGTAGCAGACCTTGCCCGTAAAGAGCAGATGCTGTTTCGTGCAGACAAGAAGAAGTCCGATCGAAAACAGGAATGCTCCGCAAGTCCCACCCCCAACAGATAGAAAAGCAATACACCCGATTGAGATCTCAAAGCCGCCCAGTAAAGATTTTCGTATCGTGTTAATTATGAGTCCCACCTCCTGAATCATCAAAGAATAATACACCGGCAGCCGTCACCTGACAGTCACGGTACACACATCATAAATCCCCGACTGCGAAACCGCATAGATTCTGCACGTTCCTTTGCGGATTCCCGCCAGTACCCCCGGATACAGGAAATCGGCAATCTCAGGTGTATCGGATATATACCTGAGTTCACCGTTTGACGCAGGATACGGCTTCTTTCCGGATGCGGCGAAGGATTCGGAAGCCATAATGGTTATGCTGGTTCCCTCCCTCAGCGCAGTCGAATGCCGTGTAAAGGATACACTGTTGCAGTTTGTATACTTTGATTTCGGCGTCACAATATGGAGTTCCCTCGATCTGGCGATCTGCCTGTGATTCCTGTCATAGGCGCAGACAACATATTTGCAGCATTTGCCGGATTCAAGACCGTCCCGTTCCACAGCCGTCCGGGACGCCGAAAGGGTCTGGAGTTTTTTAAGTTTCAGCGTGAGCAGATTGCCGTAAATTTCATATGAGGCAGCGCCTTCAACCGGCTCCCAGATGAGCCGGATCGAATGCGGAGTGACCAGACTCATCTCCGGCAGAAGCAGCCTCCTCGCTTTGATGTCCTCACTGACCGTCGCCGTTTCGCCGACGCCGTCGTCCGACTCCGCTCTCTCTTTCCCGTCCAGTCCTTCGGCCCACTGGCTGCGGATTGCCGCCGAGAGCGCCAGCCCGAGACGGGCCTGGCCTCTTTTGTTGGGATGAATTCCGTCCTCGAGAAACATGGTCTCAGGATGCGTCACCCGAAGCGAATACTCCGTATTCTCCAGATACTGCCACCCGAGAGCCCTGCTCTTCTCCCTGTACCAGGGTGTCCGCGTTCTGCAGAGCTTCTGTCTGAATGCTCCCGTTCCCCAGTTCGGAGCGGAATACATGATGTCGGCATTTGGAAACTTTCTGGCCGCGATTTCGTCAAACCGCTCCATGGCATTCTCGATCCTGCTTCTCGTGCCGCCGCCTTCGGCATGATAATCATTTCCCATCCCGCCGACCAGAATAATCTTCCTCACGGCTTTACTGTCGGGAATGGCGTTCAGCCTGACGACGAATTTGCGCCCGTCCCTGATAAACCCGTAGCCGCTGAGCCTCTCGACTCTGACCTCTGCCGGATTCAGATTCAGCTGTTTCATCACATAATCCGGCCATGCATTCGGTGCCGTGACGGTTCTTCGGGCGGAATACGAGTCGCCCATCATGATATATTTCACGGAAGCAGATACGCTTCTGCCGCCCGCAAGCAGAATAAATGCCGCAAAAAATACAGCGGCAAAAAACCTTTTCCCTTTCATTTACTTCCTCTTTTGATCCGTCAGTGCGGCAGCAGCATCGTCAGATCATGATAAAAAATATAAACCATAAGCACAATGAGAAGAAGCGCCACCGCCGTCTGGAGAGCTGCCTCCACATTCTGGTTGACGGGTTTTCCTCTCACCGCCTCGATCAGGATAAACAGCAGTCTTCCTCCGTCCAGCGCGGGGATCGGAAGCAGATTCATGACGCCCAGATTGGCTGAGAGCAGAATCACGAGATTGATCATGTTCATCCAGGTCATGAGGGGACCTTCCTTTTTCGCCTGCTCGTATGTCGTTCCCACGACATCGGCCACGCCGACAGGTCCCGAGAGATCATTCACGGAAAAACGGCCGGTAAAAAGAGACCCGACGGATTTCACCGTGGACACGATCCAGTACCTGACCTCGATCAGACCGTAGAGAACCGTGCGGACGGGAGTCGTTCTGACACGGCCGAGATTATAGGCAAACCCCAGGCGCACGTCATCCGTATAGACAGGCGTCACTTCCGTCTCCCAGGCACGTCCCCCTCTCGAGAGACTTAAGTTCACGGCAGATCCGTCCATCGGATGATCCGCAAAGTACTGAAACAGCGCCTCGCCCGTCGCGACAGGCTCGCCATTGACCGCCGTGATCACGTCTCCCGCTCTCACGCCCGCACTCTCGAGCGGGGATTTCACCGAGACAGCATTGATGACCGCCTCGCTGTCATCCGCATTATAGGTGAGCCCCAGCATATAGCGCCTCACCGAATCCGGAATATAAGAAATCGACTGCTTCTGCCCGTCTCTCTCATAGGTGACCGTCACGGGCTGACCCTCCTGCAGGTCATCGAAGAGGAACCAGGTATCGATGTCGCGCCCGATGGACACGCGGTGCCCCATAAAGGAAGTCACCAGGTCCCCCTGCCTGAGCCCGGCTTCGTAGGCGTGAGAATCTTCCGTCACATGCGTCACCAGAGCCGGATCATAGCCCACCACAGAGATCACGATCAGGGCTCCCAAAAATGCAAGGATAAAATTAAACAAGGGTCCCGCAAACACAATCGCCGCCCTCCGTCCCGGAGAAGCAGCGAGGAAGGATCCCTCCTCCGGAGGCGTGTCCGAAATGCTGCCGTCCTCCGTCCATTCCGGAAGCATCCCTTTCATCCGGCAGGATCCTCCGAAGAGCAGAATCTTCAGCGAATAGCGGGTTCCTCCCTTCACAAAGCTCAGGAGTCTGGGCCCGTATCCGAGCGAGAACTCTTCAACCGCCACGCCGTTCAGTCTGGCCACCAGGAAATGGCCGAATTCATGAAACAGCACCAGCAGAGAAAAAATCAGAAATGCAATTATCCACTTCAATCGTTTCGAAACCTCCCGACCGACTTCCCGGTCATTGATGTCTGTCAGTCAGATCATATATCGTCCCCGGACATAAAGATCAGAGAAGTCCTTCAGCCCACTGTCAGGAGCATCAGAAAATAAATCACAGGCGCGGTAAAAATCACGCTGTCGAAGCGGTCCATGATGCCGCCGTGTCCGGGAATCAGCGTCCCGTAATCCTTGATTCCCCGGTCCCGCTTGATCGCCGAGGCACCCAGGTCGCCGAAAATGGAGATGATGGCGCCGAGCGCGCAGATCAGGCTGCACTGAAGAACCAGTCTTCCCTCGTTGAAAATAAGCGCGAACAGGACGCCGAAGACCGCAGCTCCGATGATGCCGCCCGCCGCGCCTTCCACCGTCTTTTTCGGGCTCAGGACCGGCGCCATCTTGTGGCGTCCCAGAAAACGTCCGGCAAAATAGGCGCAGGTATCCGCGCCCCACGCGGAAATGAACACCAGCCAGACAAGCTTGCCGCCGTCTCCCGGTGTCATGCGGATCAGGAAAATACAGCTCAGCATCACCGTGACATAGAAAAAACCGAAACACGCACCCACCGCCTGGTCCGCGTGGTAAGCGGGAAACGAAACGACATAGGCAGTCATCAGCGCCATCACGCAAAGTGCCGCCAGAATGCCCATATATCCGCCCCCGAGAAGCCAGAGCAGAATCCAGTAGGCCGCGCAGGCGGCATATCCCGTGACCGAAAGTCCGTTAAACGGGCTGTCCTTCCCGCAGACTCCCATGGCCTTATAGAGCTCATACATACCGACTTCCGAACAGAACAGGAGCACCGCCATAAGGAGCGGTCCCCCGAGAGCGATGGTCAGTATGCCCACGGCCGCCAGAACGACGCCGCTGATAATCCGGGTTTTCATGATCGTTTCTCCTCAACTTCAAAATGATTTCACTAAAGGGGCAGCACGAAAAATGCACCCTGCAACGTGCCGCCTATTCACATATAACATACTCCGCGCGAAAACTCAATCCGACATTTTCAGGCGCACATGTGCTATACTCATTTCTATGACAGCACATACGATCAAAAACACAAATCCTGCAGAGACGCGCATCATGTACCTGCGCAGCCCCCTGCTTGATCCCGTCTCCAATATCCGGCTTGAGACCAGGCTCTTCCGCACGGTCAGGACCGGTCTCGTCCGCATGCTCTGGAGAAATTCCGACTGCGTCGTTCTCGGGCGCAACCAGGATGCGGCGGCCGAAACGGATCTCCGCTTTGCGGCGGAACACGGGATCCGCGTTCTCAGGCGGGCCAGCGGCGGCGGCGCCGTCTACCACGACCCCGGAACAGTCAATTTTACGTTTCTCTCCGATCTGCCGGAAGACGGCAGCTTTTCTCTGCGCGAGCTCACCTCGCCGGCGGTCTCGGCGCTTCATGAGATGGGAATCCCGGTTTCCTTCAGCGGCAGAAACGACCTTCTGCTTCCGGACGGCAGAAAAATATGCGGCACCGCCGCAAGAATCCACGAGGGCCGCGTCCTCTGCCACGGCTGTATCTGTTTTGACACGGATCTTTCGCGCATGGAGCGGGTTCTCACCCCTTCAGCGGAAAAACTCGGGCGGCACGGGGTCCGTTCGGTCAGAAGCAGGGTCGCCTGTCTCAGAGAACTGATGCCGGAGATGACTGCCGAAGACTTTCTCCTGCGGCTCGAGACGGAACTGCTGCGGGGAATGGACGTGATCCCATATCCGGACGCCCTGCTTCCGGATGGAACCGCACCGGACGAAGAGGCCTGGCCGGAACTGATTCTGTAACCTGTTTTGTCTTAAGAGAAGAAGGACGGAGTCTGACAGGAAATGAAAAAACTGATCTGCATGGGAGACAGCATGGTATTCGGTTTCGGCGTGAGGCGGTCCGAATGCTGGGTATCGCTTCTCCATGAAACAAGCGGCTTTGCCGCTGTCAACCGCGGCGTCAACGGAGAAACCACGTCTGACCTCCTGCGCCGCTTCGAAAACCAGATTCTCGAGGCCCGCCCGGACCTGCTGCTGATCATGGCCGGATCGAATGATTTCTTTCAGGGCGAACGCATCACCCGGGCCGAGAACAACCTCATCTATCTCACGCGCAGGGCACAGGCCGAGGGTATCCGTGTTCTCCTTTCGACCATCACGCCCTATCTGCCGGAGCTTGTGCCTCCGCTTCTTGCGGAAAGCATCCGCCTGCCGGAGGCGCTCGTCCAAAGAGAAGCGCTCAACGAGCGGATCCGCTCCCGTGCCGAGTGCATCGATACGGCTTCCTGCATTGAATCTCTGCCCCGCGCAGAACAGGCTGCCCTGTATCTGGACGGAGTCCATTTAAATGCAGCAGGTCACCGGACCGTAGCCGGTTTCCTGCTGCCTCAGATCTGCAAAGCATTATAATCTCTTTATTTACTGCGGACCGTGAGTGATTCCCCGATCGCGTCCGCACAGGCCTCCATAAAGGCTTCGGACCAGGTGGGGTGCGCATGCATGATATCACTCACCTCGTAGACGGTGATCTCCATGTCCATCATCGTCTTGGCTTCTACAATCATTTCCGTAGCCATACCGCCCACGATGTGGACGCCCAGAATCTCGCCATATCCCCGGTCCGCAATGACCTTGACGAATCCTTCCGTCTGTCCTGTCGAGATCCCTCTCGAGTTGAGCGAGAGCGGGCACCTGCCCACCATAATGTCCCCCTGCCGTCCGGCCTGCTTCTCCGTGAGACCGATTCCCGCCGCTTCGGGAAGCGTATACAGATTGAGCGGTGCCCGGTTGAGACGGACCTCTCTGGGGACTCCGCACGCCGTCGAGGCGGCAGCCTCTCCCATCTTCATGGCGGAGTGTGCCAGAATGCTGCGGTTCGTCACATCTCCGCAGGCATAAACCCCGTCGAGGCTCGTTCTGCAGAACTCATCCACCATGATCTTGCCGCGCTCAAAATCCAGGCGGTCCGCCAGGACGCCCAGCGCAGACAGTTCCGGCTTGCGGCCGACCGAAGCCAGTACAATATCCGCCTCGATCTCCGTCCCGTCGGAGAGACACAGCACCGGCTTCTCATTTCTTCTCTCGAAATGATCCACTCTGCCTCCGGTGATCACCCTGATGCCCCGCCGCTCAAAGGATTGTTCCACGGCTGCCGATATTTCTTCATCAAACGTTCCCAGCAGCTGCGGCTGCATTTCGACGATTGTCACACTGGAACCGAAGCCGCTCCAGGCGGAAGCCATCTCGCAGCCGATCACGCCGCCTCCGATAATCAGAAGCCTCCCGGGCACAAAGTCAAGTCCGAACATCTCGTCGGAGCTTAAGATTTCCTTCTGGTCCGCGCCGGCGGCGTCCAGTTTTACCGGTACGGATCCCGTACACAGAATCGTGTTTTCCACCCTGTATGTGCACTGGCCCGCACGGATCAGATGTCTTCCGATCATCTCGGCGTCTTCGCGGACAATCACCACCCCGGCATCGCGGAGCAGCGTCTCGTCGTGCATGCGCCTGTCGCTGACAAGGCCGTCCTTATAGCGCCGCACCCGGGCCATGTCCACGGTGATTTCCGGGGAAAGCACGGCCCCCCGCTCCGGAAGCGTCTTCATTTCCTCCAGGAGCCTGGCCGTATGCAGATAGATCTTCATGGGAAGAGAACCCGAATTGGTGCAGGTGCCTCCGAAGTCCTTCTTCTCGAACAGAATCGTTTTTCTGCCCATCCGCGCGCTCCGGAGAGCCGCTTTTAAGCCCGATGCGCCCCCGCCGATCACTGCAGTCTGAAAGTCATACGACTTCTCGCGCTGCCGCCCGGCGTCATCACTGAGCATCTCCGCACCGCGGGCTCTCACGGTTCCTCCCGCCATGGAAGGTCTGTCGGGAACCTCTTCCCCGGCCCGGCCCACATAACCGATGATGGTCACGACCGGCACGACCGCCCCCTCTTCGAAATATCTGCGGAGAAGAACGCCGTCGCAGGGAGACTCCACTTCCATCGTCACCTTGTCCGTCTCAATCTCAAGGAGCGGCTGCCCCTCCTTCACGGGATCACCCTCGGCAGCAAGCCAGCGGATGATTGTTCCTTCCTGCATATCCATGCCGGCTTTCGGCATAAAGACTTCTTTTGCCATACGTCATCCTTTACTGAGGTCCGATCAGGCTCTCCGGGTTCTCGAGGAACTCCCGGACGGCCAGGTTGAACTTTGCTGCCAGGGCCCCGTCCAGCAGCCTGTGGTCAAATGTCAGACAGATATGCATCAGCTTCCGCACCTCGATCGCGCCGTTCCGCACGGCGCAGCCGTCATAGATGGAGCAGACCGCGAGCACCGCGGCATTGGGAAGATGAAGCATCGGCGTGAATGCCTCCACGCCGTACATACCCATATTCGTGACCGTGAAAGTCGATCCCCGGCACTCGTCCGGAGAGATCTTCTTCTCTCTCGTCCGCCGGATCAGGTCATGGGCCGTTTCGGCGAGCTGGTCCGGCGCCAGAAGATCCGCTTCCCGGATCACCGGCACCAGAAGCCCCTCGTCATCGAGCGAGACAGCGATGCCGATATTGATATCGTTCTTGTAGATGATGTTTTCCCCCGCATACGAACAGAGCAGCCGCTTGTTCTTTTTCAGGGCTTTCGCAACCGCCATCAGCACGAGGTCATTGACCGTGTAATGGATACTGTGCCTGCCGTTATGGACGGGGCGCAGTTCGGTGAGCTTCGTCACATCCACTTTGGTCGTCACCGTCACGGTCGGCACCCGCGCCGCTTCCGTCATCTGGGCGGCGATGGTGCGGCGCATGCTGTTCATCGGCTGCAGCAGCTCACCGGGCTGAAGTTCCGCGTCCTTCTGGCCCGCGGCACTTAAGACATCCGCCTTGCTGATGCGTCCTCCCGTACCGGTGCCCTTCAGCACGGAAACATCAATATGCATGGAATCCGCAATACGCTTGGCGAGCGGGGTGATGGACACCTCTCTCGTCTTCTGCCGCATTTCCATGGCGCGGAGCACATCCCGCTCCACGACGGCTCCGTCCGGTCCGCTGGGCTTCACGGCCGCCAGATCAATGTGGTACCGCTTCGCTGTCCTTCTGGCGCAGGGCGTTGCTTTGATGTGAGCCATAATCTTTCACCCGACTTCCTCGCGCACCGCGGCGCAGATCTTGTCCTCATCGGGAAGTACGCCTTTTTCCAGCACGGGCGAAAACGGAACGGGTGTATCCTCCGCCCCAAGCCTTCTGATCGGCGCATCCAGATAGTAGAATGCTTCCGACTCCGCCACCGAAGCCGCAATTTCTCCTCCGATGCCGCCTGTCTTCACGGCCTCGTGGACAATCAGGATATGCTTTGTTTTCTTGACGGACTCCACGATGGCGTTTTTATCCATCGGAAGCAGCGTTCTCAGGTCGATGACTTCCACCGAAATTCCTTCCCTGGCCAGCGTCTCCGCGGCCCGCAGGCAGAAATGCGTCATTCTGCCGTAGGTCACGATGGTGCAGTCCGTACCCGGCCTCTTGATGTCCGCCTTTCCGAGCGGAATCGTGTATTCCCGCTCCGGGACGATCCCTTTTGTCCTGTAGAGAAGCTTCTGTTCGAGGAAGATGACGGGATTGTTGTCCCTGATCGCGGACTTGAGCAGTCCCTTCGCGTCATACGGCGTCGACGGCACGACGACCTTCAGCCCCGGTATATGGCAGAGCATCGCCTCCAGTGACTGGGAATGCTGGGCCGCCGCACCGGTTCCGCAGCCCGAGGCCGTTCTCAGAACCATCGGCACGGACACTTTTCCCCCGAACATAAAATGCATCTTGGGCGCCTGGTTCAGCAGCATGTCCCAGCACACGCTCATAAAATCGGAAAACATGATTTCCACGATGGGGCGCATGCCTTCCACGGCGGCGCCGATCGCACATCCGACAAAGCCCGCCTCCGATATCGGCGTGTCGATGACGCGGTCCGGGAACTGCAGATACATATCCTGCGTGACTCCGAACGCGCCTCTGTAGACACCCACATCTTCTCCCATGAGGAAGACATTTTTATCCCGTCTCATCTCCTCGCACATGGCCTCGCGGACAGCCTGCGCGTAGGTGATCTCATTCTGCGTAGACATCTTCGTAAATATCCTCCACTTTCGGATAGGGACTGTCGATCGCGTACTTCACAGCCCGCTCCAGCTGTTCCGTCGTCGCCTCCTCCAGCGCCTCGATTTCCGCAGCTGTTGCCAGTCCTCTCTCTATGAGCTTCTGTTTATGGAGTAAGATCGGATCGCGCTTCTTCCATTCCGCGATTTCTTCTTTCGTCCTGTACTGGTTGCCGTCGGATTTGCTGTGTCCGGAGATCCGGTAAGTATTCTCCACAATCATCATCGGATCGCCTGTCGAGAGGATTTTCTCCCGGGCAGCGGATACGGTGTCATAGACCGCCTCGGCATCATTGCCGTCGACCGTCACGGCTTCGATCCCGTAGGGAATCGCGCGGTCAGCCAGATTCGTATTCTTCATGACGCGGGAGATGTGTGTGCTCATCCCGTACAGATTATTCGTGCAGACAAACATGACCGGCAGTCTCCAGACCGACGCCAGGTTCATCGCTTCGTGGAAAATCCCTTCGTTTGTGGCCCCGTCGCCGAAGAAGGACACAGCAATCGCCCTGTCTCCTCTCCGCTTATGTGCAAAAGCCGCTCCGCAGGCCAGGGCCATGGACGGACCGACAATTCCGTTTGCGCCGAGCACGCCGACATCCTTGTCGGCGATATGCATGGAGCCTCCCCTGCCTTTACAGACACCGGTGACTTTGCCGAAGATCTCCGCCATCATGCCGTTCAGATCAATCCCCTTGGCCACCGCCGCGCTGTGGCCCCGGTGCGTGGCGAACATATCATCATCCTTCTCTAAAGCCAGGCAGGTGCCGACCGCGGTTGCCTCCTCCCCGATCCCGAGGTGGGTGGTTCCATGGATCATTCCCAGTGAGAAATAATACTGGACATTCTCTTCGAATTTTCTGGCCAGCAGCATCTTCTCAAGCAAATCCAGAGCAAGCTTTTTATCCATATTTCACCTCCGACCGGCGATTGATTTCCTCCTGCACCGCCAGAATCTCATCGATGGACGGATTCTCCGTCACTGTCGCGGACGCCATGGTCTCTTCAATCACCTCGCAGATATCAAGGAAACCGATTCTGCCGTGCCGGAAGGCCGCATTGGCCCATTCATTTGCCGCATTATAGACGGCCGGCATGGAACCGCCTCTGCGGATGGCCTCATACGCCAGCGGCAGGCCCTTAAACACATCGTTGCGAGGCACACCGATTTCAATACTCTTTATGGCCGTAAAATCCAGCGGCTCCGCCGGAGACGGCAGATGGTCCGGCCAGGTGAGGGCGAACTGGATCGGAATCCTCATATCCGAGGGCCCCAGCTGGGCGATCACGGATCCGTCCTCATACTGAACGGCGGAATGAATGATACTCTGCGGCTGCAGAACAACCTGCACCTGGTCGGGGCTGACATCAAACAGCCGGCAGGCCTCGATCACCTCCAGCCCCTTGTTGACCATGGTCGCCGAATCGATCGTGATCTTGGCCCCCATGCTCCAGGTCGGATGCGCCAGTGCCTGTTCCACCGTCACATTTTTCAGTTCCTCGTAAGCGGCATTTCTGAACGGACCTCCGGAGGCCGTCAGCAGGATCTTTCCGATCTTCGAATCGTGCCGCCCCATCAGGGCCTGGAAAATCGCCGAATGTTCGGAATCCACGGGGAGGATGTTTACCCCCATCTCCCTGGCCCTAGGCATAATAATATGACCTGCTGTGACACAGGTCTCCTTATTCGCGAGGGCGATATCCCGTCCCGCCTCGATGGCCGCCATGGTCGGTCTGATCCCGATCATTCCGACGATCGCGGTCACGACAATATCCGCACGGGAGCCGGCACAGACTTCAATCAGCCCGTCCATCCCCTTCAGGATCCTGACAGGCAGATCACGGACGCGCACCGCCAGATCGGCGGCCGCGTCTTCATCGAAGACTGCCGCCATGTCCGGCAGAAACTCCCGGATCTGCTTCTCCAGCAGGTCGATGCGGGATCTGCACGCGAGCGCGGTAATCCGAAAACGCCCGGGTGCGGCCCGCACCACGTCCAGTGTCTGTGTGCCAATGGATCCGGTTGATCCCAGAACCGCAATATTTTTCATCAGATTGTCATGAGCTCCTTCGTCTTCTCTTCGATGGCTTCATCTACTTTTTTCACAAATTTATCGGTCTTCTTCTGAAGGATATCCTCTTCATCGGCCACGACGTCCTCGGAGACCTCATCGGATTTCTTCAGCTTCTTGAGCATTTCATTGCCGTCGCGGCGGATATTGCGGATCGCGACCTTGGCGGCTTCGCCTTTCTTCCTGACGTCTTTGACGAGCTGTTTTCTGCGCTCCTCCGTCAGTTCCGGGAAGACCAGGCGGATCACGCGGCCGTCATCTGTCGGGTTGATGCCCAGGTCCGAAGTCTGGATCGCCTTGATGATCGGCTTCACCATCTTGGGCTCCCAGGGAGAGATAGTAATCATTCTGGCTTCCGGCACCTGAATATTGGCGACCTGCTGCAGAGAAGTCGGCGTGCCGTAATAATCGACCATAATCTTGTCCAGCACATGCGGATTGGCGCGTCCGGCGCGGATGCCGGCAAGTTCGCCGTCAAGATTCTTCAGTGTTTTTTCCATCTTCTCCTCATAGATATCCAGTCTTTCGCTCATGATTTAACCTCCTTCATTATTCACATGTATCAGACTGTCACTCTTGTTCCGTCAATAATTCCTCTGGCCGCGTTGGCGATGGCATCCTTCCCGTTAAGGCCGAACACCAGCATCGGCATGCGGTTCTCCTTCGCGATCACGGCTGCAGCCCCGTCCACGACGCCCAGTCCTTTCGCCACGACCTCGTCGATCGTGATCTCGTCGAACTTCACCGCATCGGCATTTGACTTGGGATCCTTGTCATAAACGCCGTCCACGGACTTGGCCAGAAGGATCTCGTCCGCATTCATCTCCACGGCGCGCAGCACGACGCCCGTGTCCGTCGAAAAGTAGGGATGTCCGGTTCCGCCCGCAAAGAAGACGACCGTACCGCTCTCAAGGAGCTCCACGGCGCGGTCTCTCGAGAACAGTTCCGTAAAGGCGCCCACTGCAAAAGGCGTCATCACCTTTGTCTTCATGCCCGCGGAACGGAATATCTCCGACACATAGATGCAGTTCATCACTGTCGCAAGCATGCCGATCTGGTCCGCCTTGCTTCTCTCTATCGCATCAGACGAGCGTCCGCGCCAGAAATTGCCTCCTCCGATCACGATCGCCGTCTGGATTCCTTCATCCGTGATTCCCTTGACCTGCCGCGCTACTTCTCTGACAGTCGGTTCGTCAAAACCGCTTCCTTTGCCGCCGGCCAGAGCCTCGCCGCTGAGCTTTAAAAGTACCCTTCTCATCCTTTCCTCCAATCCGCTTATGTCCCATCCGGTTGCTTATACAGTATATCATATCTGCCGCATTTTGTGTGAGCAACGTATCCTTACGGCAGTTCCCATCCTCGTGATGACTATCTGCGCACCAGTCGCATCCTGCACGGAGTGCTTTTTTATAGCATAGGAAATCCATCGGAATTTCCTATGCTATAAAAAAAGAACCCCCGGCTGCTGTCAGCCGGGGGTCCGTTTCTTCTTTCATTATGAATCAGTCGCTCAGGAAAAGCTTCAGCTCATCCATAAACGTCTCGACATCCTTGAACTCTCTGTAGACACTGGCGAACCGCACATATGCCACGGCATCCATGTCCTTCAGAGACGTCATCACCATCTCACCGATCTTCGTGCTGGGAATCTCGCGTTCTCCGCTGTTGTAGATCTCCGTCTCGATCTGATCCACCATCGTCTGGATCTGTCTGGCGGAAATCGGCCTCTTATGGCAGGCACGCAGGACTCCGGCCTCTATCTTGGAGCGGTCGAAGATCTCGCGGTTTTTGTCCTTCTTGATGACCATCAGCGGAATGCTCTCCACGCGCTCATAAGACGTGAAGCGCTTCCCGCAGACATCACAGACGCGCCTTCTGCGTATGGATGTGTTGTCATCGACCGGCCTCGAGTCCACAACTCTCGTATCGGGATTATTACAGTACGGGCACTTCATCAGTGATTCCTGTTCTTAAGGAAATCCGGAATCTGGATATCCTGTGACTGTACCGAGCTCTGGATCCTCGGCTGCTGCAGATTCATCGGAGCAGTCTCGGCTCTCGGGGATGTCTGGTTCAGGAAATTCGGCGCCGTAAAGGTCGGGGCGCTGAATGTCGGAGCCGTATAGGACGGCGCCGTGTAACCGGACGGATTAAAAGGAGCAAAACCGCTGCCGGTGCGGCGCTTCTGCTGCTTTTCGCTCTTGGACTTCGCTTCCTCTTTCGCCTTTTTGTCGGCATCCGCGAGACCGGTGGCAATCACCGTGATCCTGCAGGAATCGACATCACTGTCATCATACATGGCGCCGAAGATGATATTGGCTTCGTCTCCGACCATCTGCTGGACATAGCTCGCGGCATCATTGGCATCCATCAGGGAGATGTCGCCCCTGATGTTGATAATGACATTCTTTGCACCCTGAATCGATGTCTCGAGCAGCGGGCTCTCCACTGCCTGCTGTACCGCTTCGAGAGCCTTGTCGTCGCCCTTTGCGGCTCCGATTCCGATATGAGCGATGCCGCCGTCCGTCATCACGGTCTGCACATCCGCGAAATCCAGATTGATCAGAGCGGGCTGATTGATCAGGTCCGTAATGCCCTGGACTGCCTGCTGGAGGACTTCATCCGCTTTCTTGAGTGCCTCGGGCATAGTCGTCCTGCGGTCCACGATATCCAGCAGCCTGTCATTCGGGATCACGATCAGTGTGTCCACATTCTGCGACAGCTTCTCGATACCGCGCATCGCGTTCTCCATGCGCTTGTTTGCCTCGAAACGGAAGGGCTTCGTGACGACGCCGACAGTGAGGCAGCCCAGATCCTTGGCGATATTGGCCACGACCGGAGCACCGCCCGTACCGGTTCCGCCGCCCATGCCGCAGGTGACAAAAACCATGTCCGCGCCGCTCAGCATCTGTCTGATTTCGTCCGAGCTCTCGGTAGCTGCCTGTTCGCCGACCTCCGGCTTGGCTCCCGCGCCAAGGCCCTTGGTCACCTTCTCGCCGATCTGTACGACGGACGGTGCCTTGCAGAGGGCCAGGGCCTGCTTATCCGTATTGACTCCTACAAATTCAACGCCGCCGATCGCCTCATCGACCATCCGATTCACAGCGTTGTTGCCGGCTCCGCCTACACCGACTACGATGATGCGAGCCTCGGATTCGGCTTCATTGGATGTAATCTCTAACAAAATGCTCCTCCTTCTTCCGCCCCGGGGACGTCAACTGTTAGTAATCTCTATAAAAGTCGCATACCGGCAGCTTTTCTTCTTTCGGCACTCAGCAAATATGCTGCCGCCGAAGCTGCAGATATATTATGTCAAATATATTACAATGATATAGTGTTTACGGAGTTTTATCAAGACAAATTTTGCGTTTTAAGAACAAACAAAAGGTCTCTTTTTTAGTGCGGAAGACCCCTGTCATTTCGCGGAATCGAAGATCAGCCCCGACTGTGAACCGTCATAGCTCTCCAAATGGAGGACTCCCGCATAGCCTTCCCGGAGAACGGGAAGAACTTCCGCAAGTTTTTTGACTCTCATCTCCAGTTTCTCTCCGCTTCCGAGCTTCACGCTGACATCTCCGTACCGCAGCGTGAGGGCAGAATTGGAATCAAATACCGCCTCATCCGGCACGGCCTGCGCATCTGTCTCCGTCAGGCTCCGCACCACGCCCAGCATGGAAAAAACCTTCGTGGTCGTAATCGGAAGCTCCGCTCCGAGTTCCGGCGCGGATGTCAGTTCAAGTCCCGTCACCGGAGGGATTCCCTCTCCTTCCATGCGGCTCGCGGCGGAAGCCATCACAAGACCGGAGGAATCAAAGTACCACCAGGTCCCGTCAAACTCCATGCAGCCCACAAAACTGCGCTCCGTCACGGTGACTCTGATGCTGTCCCTGCCCGTAATGGCGACATTGATCCGTTCCGTAAATCCCGGCCGGTCAATCTTCCGGTTTGTATTCAGAAGCTTGGCCAGAAGCGTATTGCCGCCGGTCGGCCGCTCCAGAACCAGGGCAGTGATCTCATCCGCCTTGCTGTGGCGGTTGCCGGATACTACCACGGTCCTCAACTGGAAGAAAAAGACAAGAAAAACGGCCGCGCACGAAAGGATCAGGAGCCACAGAAGAAACCGCCTGATTTTTCTGCCTTTTCTAGATCTCCTTCTCGACATAATTTCTGAATTCTTCACCCCTCACTTCATAGTTCGGGAATTCTCCCCAGGACGCACAAGCCGGTGACAGGAGCACCGCCGTGCCGGGCTCGGCATGGCCGCGGCAGTAATCCATCGCCTCGCGCATGGTCTCAACCACCACAATGTTCTCTTCGGGGAACCCGCACTCAAGCGCTGTCTTTTTTATGTCAAAACGGGTGGCTCCTTCCAGAACCAGCCTGCGGACCCTCCCGCCGAAAGAACGGATCCAGCCGCTGTAATCAGACCCCTTGTCATAGCCGCCGGCGATCAGATAGGTCGGCCTCTTCATGGCCAGAATGCCTCTGACCGCGGCGTCAGGATTCGTTCCTTTTGAATCATTATACCAGATGACCCCGTTCTTTTCAGCGATATACTCGATCCTGTGGGCAACCGGCCGGAAATCCCTGATCACCCGCGCGATCACGTCCGTGCCGACACCGGCCGAGTAAGCCATCGCCGAGGCGGCCATCACATTCTCGTAATTATGCGTGCCGATCAGTTTCAGCTCTTCGACATCGCCCAGATCAGCCGTCACGCCGCCGCGCTTCATGATGATCCGGCCGTTGTCCAGAAACATGCCGTCCTCCAGCTTTCTTGCGGAAGAAAACCAGAATACGGAAGCCGGGCAGTGATTCTCGCCGAACTCTCTCAGCACAGGATCCTCATAATTCAGGACACAGGTACAGGAGCTGTCCTGATTGAGTGTAATCATCTCCTTCACACGGATATACTCTTCCATCGTGTGATGACGGTTCAGATGGTCTTCGGTGATATTGAGAATGGCGCTGACCTCGGGACGGAACTTGTCGATTGTCTCCAGCTGGAAGCTTGAAATCTCCGCCACCACGACGGAATTGTCCGTCGTCGCGAGAGCCGCTCCCGTGTAGGCGTTTCCGATATTTCCCACGACAAATACTTCCGGGACTGCCGCCTTCATGATTTCGCCGAGCAGCGCCGTGGTCGTGGTCTTGCCGTTGGTGCCGGTAATGGCCAGGACTCTGCCCCTGCCGGTTTCATAGGCCAGCTCCACCTCTCCGATGACGGGCAGGCCGCGGTCTTTCAGCATCCGGACCTTTGGCAGATCCGTCGGCACGCCGGGGCTTAACACCACCAGATCCAGAGCGTCAATGATATCCTCCGGGAGCGTCCCCGGGCAGGCCGTCACGGCGTCTTTCTTCTCGACGCCCGCGAGCATGGCCTCTTTCTCAAGGCCTTCCTTCTCGTCAAAAAGCACCGGCGCAGCACCGCACTCCGCCAGCAGGTTGCACGCGCCGATTCCGCTTCTGCCGGCGCCGTAGACCAGTACATGTTTTCCCTGCAGTTCCAAGATTATTTCCCTCCGGTTTTATAGCGCAATCAGGCCGAGCAGACATGCCAGTGCCGTAATCACTGTGAAAACGGCCACAATCCGGGTCTCGGACCAGTTGCATTTCTCGAAATGATGGTGGATCGGCGTCATCTTGAAAATCCTCTTGCCGTGGGTGGCTTTAAAATAAGTCACCTGGATCATGACGGAGAGAATCTCGATCAGATAGATAATGCCGACGATCAGAATATAGAGCGGCATGTGGAGAACATATGCCATTCCGGCCACAAAGCCGCCCAGCGCGAGTGACCCCGTGTCTCCCATGAAGACCTTCGCGGGAAACGCATTGTAGAGCAGGAAGCCCATCAGGGCTCCGACGACGGCCGCGGAAATCGGGGCCGTTCCGGCCTTCAGCAGCATGGACACGACCGTAAAGTAGAGCGCGACGACAATCGTCACGGAGCTGGCCAGACCGTCCAGGCCGTCTGTAAAATTCACGGCGTTGACCGTTCCGAGCACGGCGAAAAAGAGAAGCGGCAGGGCCAGGAACCCGATTCTGACCATGCGTCCTCCGGAAAACGGAATCATGAGCTCCAGTGAAATATCCGGAAATCTCGTGACATAGAAGGCGAATACCGCCGTCACCGCGATCTCGAGCAGAAGCTTCTGCCACGCAATGAGTCCGTCCGAATTGTGCCTGACCACCTTGAGGAAGTCATCAATAAATCCGATCAGACCGAAAGCCAGGGTAAGGAAGAGCACCGGCCCTGTCTTCGGATACCGGAAGAGAAAGATGACGCCCGTCACAGTAAACGCAGCCAGTATCATGATTCCGCCCATGGTGGGCGTACCGGCTTTCTTCAGATGTGACTGGATTCCGTAGGTGCGTTCCGTCTGGCTCATCTTCAGATTCTTAAGAACCGGGATCACGAAAGGACCCAGAACCGCTGAAATCGCAAACGCTGCAAAAGCCGCCAGTATGACATTATAATCCAACATAATCATTTCCGTCCTGTCTTCATGTTCTTCAATCCAGACCGGCTTCCTCATTGGTATAGCCGTCTGTTTCCATATTATTTCCGCCCTGTGTCAGACTTGTGTCCTCCAGCCCGGACGGCTCCGGCACATTTGTATCCGCGGCGATGTCGGTGTTTTCTCCCGTGCCGTTCACCACATTCGTGTCCTGTGCGGCATGGACCTTCTCGCCGGCCCTGATCTTCATGCTCTCGTCGATCACCTGGTCATTCTCGTCCACATACTGGCTGTCGGAATTGATCAGATAGCCCTCCTGGTCAACCAGATGCCCGTCGGAGTTGCGGCGGTCACCCTCCTCGTCGTAGTAGTAGGTGTCCGTGTCCTCTTCTTCTCCGTCTTCCGTCTCTTCCTGCTCCGTCCCTTCCGCACTGTCGCCGCCGAGATTAGTGTAATCCATCTGCAGATACTCATTGGAGGGATCGGAGGGTTCATCCGGATAGATATTGAGATAAGGGAGAACCTGCTGCAGAATGTCCCTGGCGATCCACTGGGGATACCGGTTATCGGCCTGCTCGGCCACATTCAGCTCGTCCACAATCACGTAAATGGCCACCTGGGGATTGTCAACGGGTGCAAATCCGATAAAGGAAACCAGATACTTTCCGTTTCCGCGGGGAATCTTCTGGGCTGTTCCCGTCTTGCCGCCCATGGAGTAGCCGTCCACCTTGGCATATTTGGAAGTCCCGTCGTCCACGCTGGCCTTCATATAAGACCTGATATCCGCCGCCACATCCGACGAAACCGTCTGCTTCATCAAGACGCTGTCGAAGGACTTTTTAATGTTGCCGTCAGGCCCCACGATCCGGCTGACCACATGCGGCCGGTAGTAATTGCCCCCGTTGATGATAGAACAGACCGCCGCGATCTCCTGCACCATCGTGCAGGTGAAGCCCTGTCCGAAAGACGCCGTGGCCAGATCGACAGATCCCATGGTGTCCGCCGCCCCGACGATACCGGCCGCTTCACCGGACAGGTCGATTCCCGTGCGGCTGCCGAAATTAAACATCTTCTGATATTTGCAGAAGGCGTCCACACCAAGACTCGAACCGACCTGCATAAGGCCGTCATTGCAGGAGTTGCGGATCAGGTCCAGAAGTGTCTCCTCTCCGTGGCCCTCCGTATTCGAGCACTTGATCCGCACGCCGGCGACCGTCTCATAGCCGTCACACACAAATCCGCTGCTCTCATTCACCGCACCGGACTCCAGTGCCGAGGCGATCGTCATCGGCTTGAAAACCGAGCCCGGCTCGAATGCGTCCGAGATACAGAAATTCCGCCAGACGGACTGCAGATTGCTGATGATCTGATCATCCGACATGGCAGCGATCTGTTCCTCCGAGTAATACCGGGTCAGGTCTCTCGGCTTATTGGGGTTATAGTTGCGGTTGCTCGCCATCGCGAGCACGGAGCCGTCATTCGGATTCATGACGACGACGCCAATATTTTTTGCGGCCTGCGTGGAACTGAACGGGCCCTCCCGGAACTGTTCCTCGAAGGAGGCGATCGTCTGCTCGCAGAGCCCCTGGATATTGGCATCGATCGTTGATTTCACCGTATTTCCGTCCACGGGGTCCACGATGGTCTGCTCGATCTCGGCATCCGAATCCCAGTACCCGTATTTTCTGCCGTCCACTCCGCACAGGGAATGGTTATAATACCCTTCGATGCCCCAGTCGGCCTTGTCGGTGTCATAGACAAAGCCCAGGACTTCACCGGCCAGCTCATTCATCGGATACGTTCTGACATAATGTTCCTCAAACCAGACGCCCTTGACATTGGCCCGTTCCTTTTTCTCCTCTGCACTCAGAGGCGTGTCGGCGGTGCCGGTCCGGTAGCGGTCAAATGCCTGCTTCTCGGCGATGGAAACATTTTTCATGAGGACCTGGTACTGTGATTTCCTGGTCGTCTCTCCTTCCAGCAGGATCCGCACCTGGGTCTCGTCGGCTCCCAGAACATCTTTCAGCGCACGGATCGTCGGTTCGGCATATTCCTCCGAAGAATTCACGACGCTGCAGTCCAGGATCACGTCATAGCGTTTCTCCGATGTGGCCAGGACCGTTCCGTTGCGGTCCAGGATGTCGCCTCTTTTATAGGCCAGCGTCTGGGACGAGTAGCGGTTCTGGTAATTGGCCAGGACCTGCTTCCTGTAGCGGTCGCCGGACGTGGCATTAATGTATGTAATGCGGATAAGCAGACAAATTAAAGCCAGCACGACACATATAAAGAGTCCTGCCAGCTTTCTTCTCATTACCGCATTCAGTTTTCTGTTCCGGTTTCCGGTCTTCTTCGGCTGTACCGAATTACCGGAAACTGTTTTCAGATCATTCAAAGCAGCTCCTGCTTCAGGATGGCGGGCGACCTCTTCAGCCTTTCCCCACATCGCGATATTGTTTCATATAATAGGAATCGTCCGTATTATACCACACGATCTGCTCTTCTGTCGCGTATTTCATGCCCAATTCATGAATCGCGACATCTTTTATATAATTCAGGTCGACGCTGTTATTCACATTTTCCAGAAGTGCGTCATTTTCGCTTCTTAATGTAACCAGCTGTGATTCCAGCTGTTCAACAACATGGTTCTGTGCCGTTATTGTCTCTTTCAGTTTCAGATAGCGCACGCACATAATGACCGTGGCAGCCGATATGATCGCCAGAAAGACGACATAGCTTCTGCTCATGCTCAGTGCTTTCGCACGGTTTCTGTCAATTGTTTTCGCTGCTGTTTTCCGTTTGACTCTGGTTCTGCCCGTCGCAACGCGCGCAGGAACATACGCCGCAGTCCCCTCGACACGATACTGCATTTCATCAAATCCCGATCTTCGATTTACCCTTCCTGATGCAGTATCTTCCCGTGTCATTTATGCTTCGCCGTTCCTCTCAAATACACGCAGTTTCGCGCTCTTTGCTCTGGGATTTTCTTCTGTTTCTTCCTGTGATGGAAGAAGTGGCTTTCTGGTCAGCACCCGTCCCTTCGGCTTCTTTCCGCAGACGCAGACAGGGAAACCCGGAGGACAGGTACACGGGTTTTCATTTCTCCTGAAAGCCGCCTTCACGATCCGGTCTTCCAGAGAATGAAAGGTGATGACGGACAGCCTTCCGCCGTCATTCAGCAGATCAATCATGCCGTCCAGAGACTCTTCCAATGCAGACAGTTCTCCGTTCAGTTCGATCCGGATTGCCTGGAAGGTCCTCTTCGCGGGATGGCCTCCGCTCTTCTGAAGCTTCATCGGGATCGACGCCCGGATGATCTCGACTAACTCCCCAGTCGTCTCGATCGGCTTCTCCTCACGTCTTTCAACAATGTGCTTCGCGATATTCTGTGCGAACCGCTCCTCACCGTAATCTCTGATGATCCTGAACAGTTCGCGCTCGGACGCAGTATTAATCAGATCCGCTGCCGTGCGTGTTTCACGCCGGTCCATCCGCATATCGAGAGGCGCGTCATGCATGTAGGAAAATCCTCTCTCAGCTTCATCCAGCTGATAGGATGACACTCCCAGATCCAGCACGATGCCGTCGACTTTCGCATAGCCCAGATCCTTCACGATCTCAGGCATGCTGCTGTAATTGCCCTGGACAATCCTCACAGTCTCCCCAAACTGGCTGAGTCTTGCCCCGGCGGCACTGACGGCCGCTTCGTCTCTGTCGATACCGATCAGCGTTCCTTCCCCGCCGAGCCTTTTTGCGATCTCCAGTGAATGTCCCCCGCCGCCGAGCGTGCCGTCCACATAGACGCCGCCCGGATGTACCGAGAGACTGTCGACCGTCTCATTAAGCAGAACCGAGATATGCTGAAATTCCATAGTCTAAACTCCGTGTTTCCCTTAAAGCAGAAATACTTATGCAGCCGCCATGCAGACTCCCCAGACCGCAGCGGCTCATGTCTAAAACGAAACGGACTCCCCAGACCGCCCCGTCTTACATCATCTGCCTCAGACTCTCGAGTTCATTTCTCATCTCTTCCGCATCATTCAGAAGGTCTTCGGTCTTCGCCCAGACATCCGGATTCCAGATTTCAAAGCTGTCCATATTGCCGGTGAGGATGACGTCCCCGCTAA
>CACXFM010000237.1 GCA_902766955.1 uncultured Lachnospiraceae bacterium
GTATGACATTCATTCACCGAGTGAGTTTATCATTGTCAGCGGCTACAAGCGTTTCGAATACGCTCACAACGCCCTCAAGTACGGTGTTTCCGATTATCTCCTGAAACCGATTGACGACAGGGAGCTCATCTCCGCCGTAAACGGCATTCTCGAGAGAAAGCGTTCGGCCAGAAGCAGCATGGAGGAGATGGAGCGCGTCAGCCATGAAAACCAGCAGTACCAGAGTATTCTGCGATCCAATGCATTTCTGCGCCTTCTCGACGGGCAGGAACCGGATCCGGCAATAGCGGCCGGTGTACACTCCTGTTTTTATACGCTGTGCACACAGCTGAGCGGCAGCATGGAACTGCTGGAGACCGAGGCGTTCTGCGACATGATGTTCCAGAACACAGTCAACATCACGAAATCATATTTTTCAAAAAATGATATCCTGACGACCTCCTTCAGAAAGGACAACCGCTTCATCACAGTGGTTCACTTTCATCCGGAATCGGCAAGCCCGGTGGAGGACGGCCTCCGGAAAGCCCCCGAAGCCATCCTCCGTTGGTGTTCCCAGCATGAGCACATCCAGGTTTCCGTCGGAATCAGCCATATATGGCATGCACTCACGGACTTTCCTGCAAGCTTTACGGATGCCTCGGATGCGGCATGCTTCCAGCTGACCGCCGGCTTCCGCAAGGTTTTCCGCGCGGAACAGTATGAAGGATATCACACCACCCTCCCGTCCTCCGTGCGGCGGGAACTGGATGCCGTCGGCATGATCCTGGAAAACTGGACGGAACAGGAATTCCGCAGCTTTATGAACCGTCTCCGGCTTACGATTTACGCCGACAGAAAAATGCATCCCCGCTGTATTTACGATATCTATACGGAACTCACGGAGAGCATTTTTCAATATGTGGACTCCCTCCCTCAGATTCACGTGGAAAAGCCCGTCAGGCCATGGTACTCGATTGCAGTCTCTTCCATCCAGGAATTCTTCTCGCAGGCAGAGGCGATTCTGACGGACTACCTGAAAAAAGTCGACGCGGAAAAGAAAAACGCGCGTGCTGCGCCCATTGTGCTCGCACAGAGATATATCGAGAGCCATCTTCTCGAGGACATCTCTCTCGAGGCGGTCGCCGAAAAGGTCGGGCTGACGCCCTCTTATTTCAGTACACTTTTCAAGAATACGACCTCCATGAAATTCATGGACTATGTCATCAAACTCAGGATGGAGGAGGCCAGAAGGCTCCTAGTCACAACAAGAAAACCGGTTTCCGAAATTGCGGAAATGGTCGGTTATTACGACGTAAGGGCTTTCTCGAAGCGCTTCAAAAAAGAAACGGGAATCATTCCGTCGGAATTCCGGATCTTCCACTTCAACACCAATATCGATGAGTGGTAAATCTATGCAGATCATTCTTTTCCTGCTTTGCGCTGCCGTCATCATACTGCTGGCCCTTGTCATCAGGCTTTCCAGGCAGCAGAAGCTCATTTCGGAACAAAACCGTCAGCTGCAGTCCTCTCTCGAAGAAGCGCAGCTGCCCCACGCGGATACGGGCATGCAGGAAATCCGGCTGAGAGTTCTGCAGAACCAGATCAATCCGCATTTTTTATACAACACACTTGAGAGCATCCGCTCCCTCGCAATCTGCGGCAATCCGGAAGATCTGCCGCAGATTGCGGCCATGACCGCCGCTCTCGCCCGCTATTTCCGCTACAATATTTCCTACAAGAGCAATATCGTTTCCCTGGATCTGGAAATCAACAACGTCGAACAGTACATGATGATCCAGCGTTTCCGCTTTCAGGACCGCTTCGAACTCTTCATCGATATCGACGAGGCGATTCCGATCCGCCAGATCATGATTCCCAAGCTCCTTCTGCAGCCGATCGTGGAAAACTCGATTTTTCACGGACTCGAAACCAAAATGGACAAAGGCGAGATCTGGATCCGCGTCACCGCTCCCGGAGATTATGTGCGGATTACTGTTGAAGACAACGGCACGGGTATCCCCGATGACCTCCTCTTCGAGATTCAGAATACCATCGAGGATAACCGGCACAACAGCATCCAGACAACCGATGAGGATTCCAAGCATAACGGAGTTGCGCTCTGGCAGATTAATCAGCAGGTCAAAAATCTCTTCGGACCGGAGTACGGACTCCATATTTACAGCACAGTCGGCGTCGGCACAACGGTCGAAATCCGGCTCCCGATGATCTCTGCAGACGAATGAGAGTGCCATGAAAAAGACGATTACATTCCAGGCCGATAACCTGAATTACGACCTGAACGGCAAAACCCTGATTGAAAACGTGTCGCTCTATGTCGAGAGAGGGGAACTTCTCTACATCTGCGGCACTTTTTATTCCGGCATCAATGCCCTCTCAGATATCATGATGGGCCGGACCGAACCTGCGAGCGGCCGGTTTTATTTCTGCGGAACGCCCGTAAAAAGTGCTCTCTCCGCCCTGCCGATCGGCCGGATCGGCATCCAGTCCATGCTCATCGACCAGATGACCATCGCGGAAAATCTCTGCCTGATCCGGAGCGGCGCTCCCAGGATCGTCAAACGCGTGCAGATTGAAGCCTATACGGAGACACTTCTCTCCATCTACCATATCCCTCTGTCCGCAGATACCAGAATCTCGGATCTTTCCGCCATTGAAAAACGCGTCATCGAAATCCTGAAACTGGTGCTGGCCGGCTGTCCCCTGATCATCATTGACAGTACTGTCTGCTACACCGACAACGGCAACCGTCTCCTGTGTGAATTTATCAATACCTTCCGGAAACACGGTATTTCGTTTATCGTATTCGGCAATAAGCCCACCTGGTTTTTTAAAGAAGCCGACCGGACCATGATCTTCCGCAAGAACCATGTCGCCAGCTACATCATGAAGGACGGCCGGCATTATACCGGAGAAGAAGTCATCCGGATGATGTCCGTCATCTTCCGCGAAAAAAACGAAGACGAATCACTTCCCGACATCGAAGAAAAAAGAGACATTCTGGAAATATCCACAAATAACGCCGCCTTTTCCGACATCGTCAGGATCCGGGAGGGAGAAGCCGCCTGCTTTCTCACATTGGACCTTCAGTTCGCCGAGAAGCTTGCAAAAGCCTTCGGGATGCTGTCCTACCGCTCCCGCAGAAAGCACACGGTGCAGATTTTTGATACGGAATGGACGGTCAGAAGAGTCAAGGGATGCAGCGTCTCTCTGCTTTCCTTTAATGACATCGAAAATATGATCTGCGGAGATATTTCCATCTATGACAATGCCTATTTAAGTCTGCTGCAGCCGCGGAGGGGCCCCCACAGGCGGGTGCTGAAGAACGCCGGCAAGTTCTTCTCCCGCCAGCTGGAGCGCTCCATGCAGCGAGAGGAAGACTGGAGTCTCCGGGAAAACGGAGACACGCTCACTTTTCAGGAAAAACAGAAACTCCTGACCTACCGGTCCCTGATCGGCAAATCAAAGCTTCTTGTCATGTTCTATCCGCCGGAAATCAGCGACCGGATCCTGATGTCCTGCAAATCCGCGGGCGTCACCACCGTCATCATTACGGACACCCTCATGGAGGAAGTCCAGGCCTTTGACCAGATTTTCATCATCGAACAGGGATATCTCAAAAAATAAA
>CACXFM010000238.1 GCA_902766955.1 uncultured Lachnospiraceae bacterium
CCCAAATCTCTGACCATACGGCAGATTTTCCTGCCGCGGTCGGTGTCCGGTCTGATCACGAGGACTTCAATCTGGCGGTTGTTGATGACGGGCTTGATATAGCGGGTCTCGAACACGCTCTGGAAGTGGCCGCCCAGAAAACAGGGGTGAAAGAGGTGGGCCTCCGTGCGGGTGGGGACATTATCGTCGACACTGACAATCGTCTCGAGCACGTTGGAATTGGAGAAGCTGACTTCGCCCTTATTGACAATATACTCAGCATTTTCCGTCGTGATCCGGACGGCGCCCGACGTGACACAGAAGATTTCGAACTCCTCGTGCCAGTGCCACGGAACCATGTAGCGTGTCCTGAGATCAGTAATGTGCATGACATAGGGATACTCCGAAGTCATGCCGTGGACTTTTTCCATCTGATTGTTGTCAATGATAATCGAATGCATAAAAACTCTCTTTCTGCCGCCGCATCATGAAGCTTTTTGTTTCAGGTAAGTATCATACAGAAAGAGGGGGGAGATTGCAAGCTTAAAAGGTGACAGGCACCCCGAGGCACTTTAAAGTGTTAAAGTGGATCTGGCCCCTTTCGGCGCTTTAGAGCATGGAAAAACCGCCGCCGAAAACCTGCCGGCTATGCAGATTTTCGAACGGCGGTCTTTACCTGGACCCCTGTTATTGTGTAAGTGACCTCAGCTTATCGCATATCATACATTTCCTCTTCGGAGGGGAGATGAGGGTTCGTCATATGAGAAGCGAAGACTGCGGTAACTGCCATGGCGATGAAAATGAATTCCATAATGCTGCCTCCTTCATCAATTGAATCAGAATCAGTGATTCGGCTGCCTGTTCCCTGTACCCGGGCGGCTTACTGTACCGCAAATCCGTTTGCCGGAGCGGTCATATGGGAAAGTGCCATAACTGCGAATGCGATGATTGTGAAGATAGCTGCCATGATTTGTTCTCCTTATCTTAAATCCCTCTTGAAGGGGTGTTTGTTTTTGTTGATATAAGAATACCTCACCGGGCCTTCCGGCAATATGATACGGCAGACGGAAAATGGGAAAATGTGGTCAGAGATTCTGAAAAAACAGTAAAAAAATGACGGAGATATTTCTTGCGGCGGTCTGATGTGATAATATGAGGGCAGTCCTGAAAGGAGTGGAAACAGATGGCAGAAGAAATGAGAAAACTGAGTGATGAGCAGTTGGAAGAGGTCCTGGGCGGCGTCCTTCCCAAATATGATTATCTGCGCCTTCTGAGTGATGACCCGGACAGGAAGCAGGGGTCCTCGGGAATGGTGGCCTGGCTGACGGAGCATTTGTTCCGGAGAGGCCTGGAGGAAAGAAGCAGAAAAAGAAACAGAAACATGTAAAAACCATAAACATGTAAAGAACTATAAGAAGGGGCAGACCCCGTTTGATGCGCTGGCGCATGAAACGGGGCCTGACTTTTTTTCAGCCGAACCGGACCGCACTTAAGGCCACGGAAGCAAAGAGCGAAGCATTAGCCGCAAAGCTCTGAAGGGAGACCCGAAAAGGGAGACGGATTCGTCTGTCCGGTTTTCATCCTGTGTAAATGCAATTCCAAAATACACCCCGCATGTTAGAAGAATCAGGCAATCCGCCTGTCCAGCTTTCTCGAGATAATCATGCCGATTCCCTGCAGAATCTGCACGAGCGCCACGAGGATGACGATCGTGACCAGCATGACATCAGTCTGATACCGGTAATACCCGTAACGGATGGCGATGTCGCCCAGACCTCCGCCGCCGACCGTGCCGGCCATGGCCGAGTAGCCCAGGATGGTTCCGGTGACGATGGTCACGCCGACCAGAAGAGATGTCCTGGCTTCCGGAATCAGCACCTTGGTAATAATCGTGAAATCACTTGCACCCATGCTGGTCGCCGCCTCGATCACGCCCTTGTCCACTTCCTTGAGGGAAGATTCAACCATACGCGCGATAAAGGGCGCGGCTGCGATCACGAGCGGCACGATCGTGGCGCTGGATCCGTAGCTTTTGCCGACGATCAGCTTCGTGAGCGGAATGACCAGGATCAGCAGGATCAGGAAGGGAATACTCCGCATGATATTGACGATGATGTCGATGATCCGGTACACAAACGCATTCGGGCGGATGCCGTCCTTGTCCGTGACGGTCAGGAGAATGCCGACCGGCAGCCCGATGACATACCCGAACAGCGTGGAGACGAGCGTCATATAGAGGGTGTCACGCGTGCCCTCCAGCAGCATGGTAATCATTTCCTTTTCAAAAACCATCTCAGACCTCCTCCACAACCAGTTTCCGTTCTTTCAGATAATCAATCATTCTCTGCGCCGTAATCGGATCCTCCGGGAGCTGGAGAATCATCTCGCCCACGGCGCTGCCGCCGATATCCTTGGTGTCCGCGTACATGATGTTGACCGGTGTGCCGAAGGCCAGCGTGACGTTGCCGACGACGGGCTCATAAGAAGACTGTCCGTCAAAGATAATGCGGACCATCTTCTTGCCGTGCATCAGATCCACGGGCCTGACGCCGCTGATGACCAGCCTCTTTGCGGCCTCCGTCTTCGGCGACGTGAAGATCTCTTTCACGTCCCCCTGCTCCGCCACGGCGCCGCTGTCGAGGACGGCCACTCTCTTGCAGATCTGCTGGACGACGCTCATCTCGTGCGTGATGATAATGACCGTGATGTTCATCGTTTTGCTTATGTGCTGCAGAAGCTCGAGAATCGATCTCGTGGTCTGCGGATCGAGCGCGCTTGTCGCCTCGTCGCACAGAAGAATCTCCGGATTATTTGCCAGGACGCGGGCGATCGCCACTCTCTGCTTCTGGCCGCCGGAGAGCTGTGCCGGGTAGGCGAGCGCCTTGTCCGTCATGCCGACCGTCTCGAGGAGCTCCGTGGCACGCTGCTTCGCTTTTGCCCGCGGCACCTTTGCGATTTCCATGGGGAAGCAGATGTTGTCGATGACATTTCTCTGCATGAGAAGATTGAAATGCTGGAAAATCATGCCGATCCCCTGCCTCCTCATGCTCAGCTCCTTCGGGGACATGGCAAGCAGACTCTGTCCGTTGACAAGCACATCGCCGGAATCGGGCCGTTCCAGCAGATTCAGGCATCTGACGAGCGTGCTCTTGCCTGCGCCGGACAGGCCGATAATCCCGAATATCTCGCCCTTTTCAACGGAGAAGCTGATGTTTTTTGCCGCATCGACCCGGCCTTCTTTTGTCTCAAATGATTTGCATAAATTCTTGACTTCGATGATTGGAGGCATGTAGCGCAGTTCCTTCCTGAAAGAATTCATTATGAAAGTGAAAAAGCGGGCTTCATTTCGACATGAAACCCGCTGTCATTTTATCATTACCCGTCCTGACAGTCCACTGTTCTTTTGGAAAGGGGCGTGCCGCGGACTACTTATTCAGCCGGAGCTTCCGCTGCGGACTGCACGGCGCTGTCGGCTGCCGCACCTTCCGTGAAGGGGATGACGGCGCCGTCATATGTGTCGTTGATGAAGGATGTCACCTTGTCGGACTTCAGGGCATCGATCAGAGCCACGATCTTGTCGGAGTTCTCGTTCCCGTTTTTGACGGCGATCACGTTCACATAAGTTCTGGCTGCTTCGGAATCAGCTTCTTCGTGGGCGATGGAATCCTTTCCGACGGAGAAGCCGGCCTGAAGCGCATAGTTTCCGTTCAGGACCACGAATGCGACCTCGTCTTTGACGCGGGACACCTGGGCTGCTTCCATCTCCTGGATCTTGATGTTCTTCGGATTCTCGGCGATATCGATGACGGTTGCCTCGAGACCCGCACCTTCCTTCAGTGTGATGATGCCGTTGTCGGCGAGCAGAAGGAGCGCTCTGGCTTCGTTTGTCGTGTCATTGGGAACCGCGATCGTATCGCCGTCCTCGAGCTCGTCCAGAGAAGTCTTTGTGCCCGGATAAATGCCGAAGGGCTCATAGTGGATGCCGCCCGCATTCACCAGGTCCGTCTTGTTCTCAGCGTTGAAATTGTCGAGATAGGGAATATGCTGGAAATAGTTGGCATCGATCTCGCCGCTGTCGACAACCAGATTCGGCTGGACATAATCTTCGAATTCAATGACTTCGAGCTCGTAGCCTTTTTCGGCGAGAATGTCCGCTGCCTGGGCGAGAATCTCCGCATGGGGAGTCGGAGAAGCGGCGACGGTGATCTTTTCCGCGGCGAATGCCGGAACGGTCAGAGAAAGGGCAGCGGCCAGGGCGGCTGCGGATGCGATAAGCTTTTTCATGATTTCATCCCTCCATTTTTTGTAATATCCTATCGGATTAGTATGTTTATAACATGGTCCAATCAAAATGTCAATATTTTCTGATCGCCGCGGCAATGGCAGAGGCAAGCTTTGTCTTTCCTGCCGTGGACGGATGATGCCCGTCGGTGATGAAGTAGCCGTCGTTGGCGTAGGTCCGCAGTGTATACTGCACATCCTTCAGGAATGTGACGTTATATAATCTGCAGAAGCTCTGGTACCAGGGCATCCGCGCGAGGATCTTCTGCTGGTAGCTGATTGCCGCGGTCCGGTTGGTTCTGCCGAACCAGTTGGCGTGCCAGTTGCCGGCGGCATACCAGATCTTCGCTCTGGGGAATTTTTTCCTGATGAGGGTGACGGTTTTCCGGAACCCTGCTTCTATAGAACTCTTTGTGTTGCCGCTGTCGTTGTAGATCCCCCCGAAGATCAGCACGTTCGTGACGGCCCTGTTTGTTTTCAGTTTCTGTATGATGGCGCTGTAGGTGCGGTTTTTTCTGGCAAAGCCGTATCCGGACTGACAAGCCGTGATGCGGTTGGACTTGCTGATCCGCAGCTTGTCCGCAATCAGATCGGGGAGGAGCGGCGCGGGCTTGGTCATGCAGTAGGAGTCGCCGATGAAGACCCACTTGCCGGCGGTTCCGGCCGCGGAGACGGTTCCCGGACACAGGAGCAGGATGAACAGAAGTGACAGAATAGTAAATACTTTGAATCTCATAAAACTTTTTAACCCGGATCAAAATCGATTTTGATTACAGAATCGTGATTCACCGCAAGTATACCATAAACCAGTCCGATCAGATATAATAGTTTTGTGCCCGTTACATAAAGGGAGATACGAGGAGGAGGTCTTATATGTTTGGAGGGATTCTTTTACCGGCGGCGCTGCCCGCGATTCTGCTGCTTCTGTATATCTACAAGAAGGACGTCAAGGATAAGGAACCGCGCAGCCTTCTCTGGCGGCTGTTTCTGCTCGGCGGCATGACGATCGTCACGGCCTTTATCGCTGAGGTCGCGCTGCAGAATCTGTTTGGCCCATTCCTCGCGACCGGGAGCGCGGCGGCCCTGGCCGTCGAAAATTTCCTGTTTGTCGCCCTTGTCGAAGAACTCGGCAAATATGTCGTCCTGCGGAAAGTGACCTGGAAGTCAGAAGAATTCAATTATACCTTCGATGCGGTCGTCTACGCGGTGGCGTCGTCGCTCGGTTTTGCGACCTTTGAAAACGTCCTCTACCTGATCGGCGCGGATTTTTCGGTCGCGATTGCCAGAGGGCTTTTGTCCGTCCCGGGGCATGCGATTGACGGCGTCTTTATGGGCGCATTTTACGGAAGAGCCAAAAAATGCGAGGCGGAGGGAGATGTCTCCGGGAAGAGCCGGAATCTGTTTCTTGCACTCCTGGTCCCCACGCTGCTGCACGGATTCTATGATTTCTGTCTCAGCATGGAGAGCGACGTCTTTCTGGCGGCCTTCTTCATTTTTGAAATCGCGGTGACGGCGGCCGCCATCGTGATGGTCAACCGGCTCTCCAAAGATGACCGGATGATCATGCAGGGCTTCGGGGGAAGCGGCTTCCTGTCCGAAAATATCTTCGAGGCCGACCGGCGTCTCAAATAAGAGACGGGTTTCGGTTTTATAAAAACGAAAAAAGCCGCTGCAGAGATTTGATGCAGCGGCTTTTAGAAAAGGAGCATACTTTATGAATATTACTGTATATCTCGGGGCGCGGCCGGGAAATGATCCTGCATTCCGCGAGGCGGCCCTTGAAATCGGCAGATGGATTGCGGCGGAAGGCCACAGGCTGATCTACGGCGGATCCGCCGTGGGACTCATGGGAGTCCTCGCGGATGCGGTCATCGAGGGCGGCGGGGAGGTGATCGGCGTGGAACCCAGGTTCTTCATAGAAGACGGTTTCCTCCACGAAGGAATCACGAAAACCATTCCGACAGAAACCATGGCCGAGAGGCGTCTCCTGATGATGGAGATGGGTGACGCTTATATCGCACTTCCCGGCGGAGCCGGGACCCTCGATGAAATATCCGAAGTGATCGTCATGGCCGGACTCGGCAAGCACCGCAAGCCCTGTATTATTTACAATAAAAACGGCTATTACGATCCGCTCATGAACATGTTTGACCGCATCGAGGCGGCGGATTTCATGACACGGGAAGCCAGAGAGAAAATCATCTTTGCTTCATCGCTCGATGAAATCCGCAGGGCCGTTGCATCAGTTTGAGGACGAAGATGTACTGCTGCCCGTACTCGTGGATGACTTCCTCGGCACGACCGTCCTGTACCGGCTCCAGCTGGAGTAGAACCTTGATCCGCCCGTGACCCTGTACGCCTGGACTCTCACGTAATAGATCCGGCCGCTTGTCAGATCCTTAAGGGTCGTATGGCCGATATTGGATCCGGTGATGGTCCGCACATAATTGTTGGACCGGAAACTGCTGTTTGTGCTGTATTCCACGCGGTAGCCCGTTGTCTGCGAGTTGTTTGTCTCCCATTCCACCCTGACGCCGTTTCCGTCCGGCGTGACGCGCGTAAGCGACACGGGGTGCGGAAGGATCGTAAATCTCTTTGAGACCGAGCCTGAGTAATTGCCTTTCCCGTGGATGGTGACGGTTGCCCTGCCTACATATAAATTGTTCGTGTAGGTGAGATAGTAATCCGTGCCTCTGCGAAGTCTCGTGCCGTTCAGTCTGACGGCCGGGTTCGGCGTCTTTCTGCTTCCGGTGTAAAATCTGTAATCAATCGAAGCTACATTTGCCCTGCTGAGAGACTTGGGGGAAATTCTGAAACTGATCGATCTTGTGCCCTGGAAGTTTCCGAGACCGCTGATGATCATGGTGGCCGTGCCGGCGTTCAGGTTGTTCTTGTAGCTCAGGCTGTAATCGGTGCCTCTCCGCAGAACCCTGCCGTTATATCGCAGGGTCGGTGTCTGCGTTCTTCTTCTGCCCGTATAAGTTTTGTTGTAGAGGCCGGACACGGAGGCTTTCCGGATTGCGCGCCGGGTAATCTGGAAGGTGACCCTGGTTTCGTCTTTGTAGTTTCCGATGCCGCTGACCGTGAGTGTGGCCGTGCCGGCGTTTACGTTGTTGCTGTAGGAGAGCCTGTAGTCGGTTCCCTCCCGGAGCGTCGTGCCGTCGAGCTTCACGACCGGACTCTGTGTGATTGCCTTTCCTGTATAGATCTTGCTGCCGACGCCTGTCACGGATGCATTGCTGATAGAACGGACCGCGACGGAAATCGTGAATGTCTTCCGGATCGTTCCCTTGTAGCCGTTGATGCCGGTGACTGTCATGGAAGCTTTTCCGGGGTTCACGTTGTTGCTGTAAGAGAGCCTGTAGTCCTTGCCGGCCGTGAGCACCTTTTTGCCGAGCTTCACGGTGGGGGACTGTGTGCGGGCTTTCCCCGTCCAGGTCAGATTTTTCACGCCCGTGACGGTGGCGCCGCTTAAGTCGGCCTTGTTGATTTTGAAGGTTTTGGTCGTGGTTCCCTGGTAATTTCCGATGCCGGTGATGATGACGGTCGCCGTGCC
>CACXFM010000239.1 GCA_902766955.1 uncultured Lachnospiraceae bacterium
AATCATCATAGATGATCCGGACTGAAGAACACTGACTGAAGCGGGACGGGAGACGCGTAAGAAATGCAGCTGTCAAAAAGGCTGATGACGATTGTGCACTCGGTGACACCCGGATATGCGGCCCTCGATGTGGGGTGCGACCACGCATATGCGGCGGTTTATCTGGTACAGAGCGGGATTTCGCCCCGGGCAGTCGCGTCCGATATACGCGAAGGTCCGCTGAAAGCCGCTCTCGGACATATAGAAGAGGCGGGGCTTGGCGGACAGATTGCAGTTGTCCGGGCGGACGGCATACCCGCGGATTACAGATCCTTTACAGGGGAGCTTCCGGTTTCCCTCATACTGGCCGGCATGGGCGGAAGACTGATGACGGAAATCCTGCAGGCGGGGGAGATGCGGGGACTTCTGACAGAAGAGATCGTCGCTTCTCCGCAGAGAGACGCCGGTGTGCTGAGACGCTGGCTCACCGCACATCGGTATGAGATCCTGGTGGAGTCTTTTCTGGAGGATGAGGGAAAATTCTATACCGTGATGCGCGGGGTGCGCCGGGAAGAGGAGCTCCCGGAGCTGACGGAGGCGGAAGCGGAATACGGTCCCGTGCTCCTGAGAGAGGGGAACAGCCTGTACCTCGGATACCTGCGGGCGAAAGAAAACGGGATCAGGTCAATACTAGGTCAAATCGACGGGACATCGGAACGCGGAAACACAAGACAGAGAGAGCTGGCGGATGAATTGCGGGTCCTCGGGGAAGCACTTGTGAGACTGGAGGTAACGAATGGAAGTCAGATTGAATGGACAGACTGAGCGATATCCGGACGGGACGCTTCTAGCTGAAATTGTGAAGGCTCATGAGGGCGAAACTCCGTTTCCTGCGGCACTGGCCCTCGTGAACGGCTCCCTGAAGGAGCTTCATCACAAAGCAAAAGACGGAGACGTGATTTCATTTGTCACGATCGATCAGGGGATCGGTTTTGAGGCATACCGGAGAAGCTGCGCCATGCTCTTCCTGACCGCGGTACAGAACGTTCTGGGTGAAGAGAAGGGGAGAGCGATCCTGCATTTTTCCGTCTCCAGCGGATTCTATTTCACGCTGCGGGATGTCAGTGTGTCTGATGATGTCAGCCTGCCCGCCCGGATCGAAAAGGAGATGAGACGGCTCACGGATGCCCATCTGCCTTTTGTGAAAAAGACCGTCTCCACGCAGGAGGCCAGACGGATCTTCCGGGATGCCGGAATGACGGACAAGGAGGTGCTGTTCCGGACAAGAATGGCATCCAGGGCCAACATCTACATGCTGGGCACGTACGAAGACTATTATTACGGATTCATGGTTCACGACACGTCCGTACTCCGCTATTTCAGACTGGATGTGTTCCGGGACGGCATCGTCCTCATGATGCCGGAGCAGGGGCGCTTCGGAGAAGTTCCTCCGCTGCAGACATCCGAAAAGCTGTTTGACGCGCAGATTCGCGGGGAACAGTGGGCGGAGAGGCTCGGGATCGGTACGGTCGGAGATCTGAACAGAAAGATTATCAGCGGCGAGGGTGCGAATACGGTGCTCGTCTCGGAAGCTCTTCAGGAGGGTGCCATCTCCCAGATCGCTTCCGCTGTCAGGGAAAAGCCCGCTGTCAAGTTTATCATGATCGCCGGACCGTCGTCCTCCGGGAAAACCACGTTTTCGCAGAGGCTCTGCATTCAGCTCACGGCACATGGGCTCCGGCCGCACTGCATAGGCGTGGACAATTATTTCATCGACCGCGCGGATATGGTGCCGGGCCCGGACGGAAAGCTTGATTTTGAGAGCCTCGACGCAGTGGATGTCAGACAGTTTAATGAAGACATGACGACGCTCTTAAATGGCGGGACCATCAAGATGCCGACCTTTGATTTTGTGAGCGGCAAGCGGGTCTATACCGGCGAGACGCTGACACTCGGCAAAGGCGAACTGCTCGTCATAGAAGGTCTGCACTGCCTGAATGACAAACTCAGCTATTCGCTGCCCCAGGAGAGCAAATTCAGAATTTATATCAGCGCTCTCACGCAGCTGAATATCGATGAACATAACAGGGTGCCTTCTGCGGACGGCAGGCTGATCAGGCGCATTGTCAGGGATTACCGCACGAGAGGATCCTCCGCTTCGAGGACGATCGCGATGTGGGGATCCGTCCGGTCCGGTGAAGAGAAATATATTTTCCCCTACCAGGAGCAGGCGGACATCTTTTTTAACACCGCGCTTCCCTATGAGATTGCGGCATTAAAAACATATGTGCAGCCCCTTCTTTTCCAGGTGCAGCCGGATGATCCTTCCTGGTATGAGGCCAGGAGACTGCTGAAATTCCTGGATTACTTCGTGGCCATTCCCTCTGAGGGAATCCCGACCAATTCCCTTCTCAGGGAGTTTATCGGGGGAGGCTGCTTCCGCCTGTGATCATGAATTGCATCCGTAATCCTTTAAAAACTGTTAAAAACAGAGAAACTTCCGCCGCGGTCTTGATTTGACCGCGGCATTATATTATCATTTTTAAACGGTAACGGGATATAACTGCGGCGCAGTCTGCCTGCAGGCTATGAAAAAGGAGGAAGAATGGCACCGAGACATCTGATGAGTCCGCTTGATTTTTCGGTTGAGGAGATGGAAAAGCTTCTCGATCTGGCCAGTGATATTGAAAAAAATCCTGATAAATACAGTCACGTATGTGACGGGAAACGTATTGCCACCTTGTTCTATGAACCCAGCACCCGGACGCGTTTGAGTTTCGAGGCTGCGATGATGAACTTAGGTGGCAAAGTTTTAGGCTTTCACAGCAGCGATTCATCATCTGCCACTAAAGGGGAATCCGTCTCGGACACGATCCGCATCGTTTCGTGTTACGCCGATATCTGCGCCATGCGGCATCCCAAGGAGGGTGCTCCGCTTGTCGCGTCCATGAAGTCTTCGATCCCCGTCATCAATGCGGGCGACGGCGGCCATCAGCATCCGACCCAGACCCTGACGGACATGATGACCATCCGCTCCCTGAAGGGGAGGCTTGGCAATCTGAAGATCGGCCTCTGCGGCGATTTGAAGTTCGGCAGAACGGTCCACTCCCTGATTTCTTCCCTGTCGCGGTATGAGGGCGTCTCATTTGTGCTGATTTCTCCCGAGGAACTGCGGGTGCCGAGCTACGTGAGAGAGAGCCTTGCCGCCAAGAAGATTCCTTTCGAAGAGGTCGTGAAGCTCGACGAGTCCACGATGAGCGGTCTGGATGTCCTCTATATGACGCGCGTACAGAAAGAGCGCTTCTTTAACGAGGCAGATTATGTGAGAATGAAGGATTTCTACATCCTGGACCGCGAGAAGATGGAGCTGGCTCCGAAGGACATGATCGTCCTTCATCCGCTTCCCAGAGTGAACGAGATCGCCGTGGAGGTGGACGATGATCCGAGAGCCTGCTACTTCAGACAGGTACAGTACGGTGTGTATGCGAGAATGGCGCTGATTCTGACACTTCTGGGAATGGAGGATGCAACGAATGAATAATACGACTGGATCAAGCCTGCACGGGAGTACATTGAGCATCGGAGCGCTGCAGGAAGGATTTGTGCTGGACCATATTGAAGCCGGACACGCGATGACCATCTACCGGTATCTGAAACTCGGCAAGCTTGACTGCACGGTGGCCATTATCAAAAATGCGACCTCCAACAAGATGGGCCGCAAGGATATTATCAAAGTGGACTGCCCGGTTGATTATCTGGATCTCGACGTGCTCGGGTTTATCGATCACAATATCACGGTCAACGTCATCAAGGACGGAAAGATCATAGATAAGAAGACGCTGAGCCTGCCGGATTCCGTCACAAACGTGATCAGCTGCAAGAATCCGCGCTGCATCACATCGGTGGAGACGGGACTCGACCAGGTCTTTATTCTTGCGGATCCGGAGAAGGAACTCTATCGCTGCAGATACTGCGAAGAGAAGTGGGACGGAAAACTGAAACGGTAAAAAAAGCTGCACTGAAAGGAATGCTTTCAGTGCAGTTTTCTTTTTGCGGCAGAGCGATAAGCCGGGTTCTGTCGTGTGCGGTCATCTGTCTAGCCCGCCCGTTGCCGGACGGATCAAGCGGCTTACCCGGAGCACGGCGGGCCGCCGTATGGCTCCATTTCAGCCTTGCTTCGGATGGGGCTTGCATATGCCCTCCCTGTTGCCAGCGAGGCGGTAGTCTCTTACACTGCCTTTTCACCCTTACCTCCCTTTTGGGGAGGCGGTTCTTTTCTGTTGCGCTTTCCCGAGGGTTACCCCTGCCGGACGTTATCCGGCATCCTGCCCTGTGAAGCCCGGACTTTCCTC
>CACXFM010000240.1 GCA_902766955.1 uncultured Lachnospiraceae bacterium
GAAGGCAGGGATACTATCTTTTTTTCTATTTCCTCTTATTCAGTTAATCGTCAGTCAAGGAAGGCTTCGTTCATCGTCACACCGAACGCTTTTCCGACGGCGCGCAGATCATCGTCCGTAATAGTCTGGCGGACAGGCTGTCCCGTGGAAAGGATATGCATATAGATTTCCGCGCTTTTCTCGATTGTGTGCGCCAGACCGAATGCGGTGTCAAAATCCGGGCCGGAGGCAAAGAGTCCGTGGTGGGCCCAGATGGCTGCCTGATATTTTTTCATCAGCTCGCAGGTGGCCAGGGCAATTTCCGGTCCTCCCGGCACCATCCATTCCACGACGCCGACGCCTTCGGGGAAGATCACCGGGCATTCCGTCATGCTCTGCCAGAGCACGCGGCTGAAGTCTCTGTCCGTAAGCGGAAGAATGAAGGTGAGGGCGATGACGTTGACCGGATGGCAGTGATAGATCACCCGGTTTGTTCCTCCGGTCACCTCTTTTCTGACGCTGTGATTCATGAAATGCGCCGGAAATTCGGAGGTCGGACGGGCCCCGTTTTCGAGTCCCCAGACGATTCTCCAGGCATCACCGCGGTCATTGATTTCGACGATCCCGAAGGTCTCGTCGGGGAATAATGCCGTATTTCTGAAGTATCTGCCGCTGCCCGTGGTCATAAAATATTCGCAGGCCTGGTTTTCGGCGCGGACGCCCATATCAACCCAGTCTCCGGGCGTTTTGAAATACGGCCGGCAGGCCTCCACGTCTTCCTCCGACATGCGGTAGGTCAGGTTGCCGCCGTTCCGCTCATGCCAGCCCTGTTCCCAGCCGTCCATACAGATTCTGATAAAACCCTGTACGCAGGGTACGTCGTATATTCCGCTCATATTACCTTCTCTCCTTATAAATGGATCTCTTGTTTGCTTTCCTTATATCTGCGGGCTGATTCCCGTGCATTTTACTTTGCAGCCGGATCAAAGCGCCGGATCTCAAACGATTTCCCGACACATTCTCTCGCACTTTTCAGATCCGCGAAAAGCCCGTCCGCACGCATCTGCACGATGAGGTTTCCCACCGCCGTCGCCTCCGACGGCCCGGCAAACACGGTTCTTCCGGACATATCCGCCGTCACCTGGTTCAGATAGTCCGCGTTGGAACCGCCGCCGATGACATGGATTTCGGAGTATTGTCTGCCCGTCCCGGCCTCCAGCTGGTCCGCCGTGTCGGCGTAGCATTTTCCAAGGCTGTTGTAGATCACGGCAGCCGTCTCCCACAGATTTTCCGGCTCCTGCTGTCCGCTCTCACGGCACGCCAGGCGGATTTCCTCCGTCATGCTCACAGGCGTCATGAAGCGGGCGTCATTGCAGTCGACGATGGAAGTGATCGTCTGTTCCGAAGCGCGGCTGCACATCTCGGCGTAGGAACAGTCTTCCGCCGTCTCTCTGCGCACGGACTGGATCATCCACAGTCCCATGATGTTTTTCAGATAGCGGAAGCGGAAGTCGACGCCGCCCTCGTTGGTCAGGTTATAGGTTCTGCTCTCTTCCGAGCAGTTTGCAGTCTTCAGTTCTGTCCCCATAAGAGACCAGGTGCCCGAGCTGATATAGAGCACGTCATCTCCCACAGCCGGAACTGCGGCCACCGCGCTGCCCGTATCGTGGGTCGCCGGCAGCACGACGCGGCAGTCGAATCCTGCTTTTGCCCTGATCTCATCGGTAAAACGGCCCACTTCGGTACCCGGCATGGAAATGCTGCCGAAAATCCCTCGCGGCAGGCCCAGCAGGTCGATGAGTTCGCAGTCCCAGTCCTTTGTGAGCGGACTGACAAGCTGTGTCGTGGTCGCGTTCGTGTATTCCGTGCATTTCCTGCCTGTCAGACGGTAATGGAAGTAGTCCGGCAGCAGGAGCAGAGCCCGGGCCTTCTCCAGAATCTCCGGCTCTTTTTCCTTTGTTGCCGTCAGCTGATAGATCGTGTTGAAGGGCTGTTTCTGGATGCCCGTGCGGGCATAGAGTGCCTGCGCGGAGATCTTCCGTTCCACAATGCGGTCCATACCGGACGTCCGCGCGTCGCGGTATCCGTACACCGGTCCGGCGGGATTCCCGTTTTCGTCCAGAAGCGCATAATCCACGCCCCAGGTATCGATGCCCATGCTCTCCGGGATCTTGCCGAGCTCGCCGCATCGCCGGATTCCTTTCAGGATTTCGCCGAAGAGTTTCTCCGTATCCCAGACGAGGGTGCCGTCCCGCTCTTCCATCCCGTTCGGAAACCGGTAGACTTCTTCCGTCTTCAGAATGCCGTCCTCGAGCCATCCCAGGATATGGCGGCCACTGGAGGCGCCGATATCGACGGCAAGGTAGTATTTCCTGTCCATACTGTCCCCTTATGTAAAATCAGTGAGATAGTCGCGGTTGTTTTCGATCAGTTCCTTTGTCATGGCGCGGATCTGCTCCAGCGTGCACTGTGCTGCCGTAAACGGATCCAGCTGAATGCTCTGGTAGATCCACTCGAGTTTTTTCTCATTTGCCGCTTTTGCCTGCAGCTTCTGGACGGAGATATTGCTCATGTTGAGGCCCAGCGGTCCCTCCGGAAGCGGTCCCACATAGCAGGGATGGATACCTTCCGAATCGCAGTAGCAGGGAACCTCCACGCAGCAGTCGTTGGGCATGTTGGTAATCAAGCCCGTGTTCATCACGTTCAGGTTGGCCCGGAAGGGTATGCCGGTCTCAATGCCCCGGATCACCTTCGGCGCGTACTCATGCGTGATTTCAAACGGGATGTCCTCCCCGCTCTCAATCATTTTCACGAGCTCGTCGTAGTAGTCGTCGTTTGCGAGTTCGTGGGCCAGCCACCAGCGGTCTTCGACGCGGTATTTGCGTATTTCCTCTTCATTTTTCCGGAAATACGGCGTGTATTCCGACATATGATAGGGAGATTCCGAGTTGAAGTAGCCGAAGTTCTGCATGATGGTCATACGGACGGCATCCGAGAAATGATATTTCATCTTCGGATCGTCGTTGATCCAGTGATACCCGTGCTCACGCTCGGAGACTTCGTGCATTTTTTCCATGGTGTCCACCGCTGCCTTGAACTGCGGATAGGCATCCTTGCCGTCCACTTTCAGCTGCAGATACCAGGCCATGTGGTTGATGCCCGCCGCCCAGTAGGTCAGACGGTCGTAGTCCACGCCCAGGTAATCGGCGATCTGCTCCGCGGTTCCCTGCACGGAATGGCAGAAACCGAAGATCTTGATATCCGAGACCTGGTTGAGGGCCAGGCAGAGGCCCGCCATCGGATTTGTATAATTGAAGTAATAGGCATCCGGGCAGAGCTCCTTCATGTCTTCAAGCGTTGCCCGCATGGCCGGATAGGCTCTCAGCATGCGGAAGATGCCTCCGGGGCCGATGATGTCTCCCACCACCTGCCTGACGCCGTATTTGTCGGCAATCTCCAGGTCTCTCTGGTAGATCTCCGGTCCGCCGACGCCGATTGCATTAATCACATAATCCGCGCCAGGCAGCACATCCCGTCTCTCCGTCGAGGACACGACGCGGATCTCCCGGCCTTCCTGTTTAACCATGCGGCAGATCACCTGCTCCATGATCCGAAGCTTTTCTTCATTTATATCGACAAGCGCAATTTCTTCCAGCGGAACGTCCTTGAGAAGGATCAGATCTCCCAGAAGATTTTTTGCAAAAATGGCGCTGCCCGCACCGATCACGACTACTTTTGCCACTTTATTGTTCTCCTTTCCGCACATATGTGCCGCTGATTGAATTATACCCGTATCGGGGCCCCCGTGAAAGTACCGTCATGTCAAAAAACGGACGTTATTTTCACATTTTTCGGCTTATTTTTCTATTTACCAACCGCTGCAATCCCCGTATAATAGCGCTTAATTGCGCATCTTTGGTTTTCTTTTTTTGGAGCAGATCTTATATGTATCAGGAAGCTTTTGACTGGAAATCGTTTTTGAGAAAAGTCGCGGTAATCGCCATACCGGTCGCGCTGCAGAATCTTCTGACAACCACCGGATCGATGGTCGACACCATGATGATCGCCTCGCTCGGACAGACGGAAGTCGGAGCCGTGGGTTTGTGCGCCCAGTTTTCTTCGCTTATGTTCAGCTGCTACTGGGGTTTTGTGGGCGGCGGCATGCTCTTTATGTCCCAGTTCTGGGGCGCCGGCGATGACGACGGCATTAACCGCTCTTATGGTCTGACTGCGTGCTGCATTATGGCCGTAGGCATTCTGTTCTGTATTCTTGCAACCGTTTTTCCGGAAACGGTCATGCGGCTGTATACGGACAAAACGGCCATCCAGGAGGTCGGCGTCTCCTATCTCAGGATCGCGGGCTTCGCCTATCCGCCCATGGTTTTTTCCATGGCGATGGCCGCCCTGCTCCGCTCGACCGAGAAGGTGCGGATCCCGCTCTACGGTTCAATCGTCTCCGTGTCCGTCAATATTTTCCTCAACTGGGTTTTTATTTTCGGTCATCTGGGCGCCCCGGCCATGGGGGTCAGGGGTGCGGCTCTCGCAACCGTGTGTGCGCAGGTCTTCAACATCATCACGATCATCGTCCTTGCGAGGATACAGAAGTATCCGTATCTGCTGGCTTTCAGGGAGCATTTCCGCTTTGATTTCTCCCTGGTAAAGTCTTTCTTTGTCAAGAGCTTCCCGATCCTGATGAATGAAGTGCTGATCGGCGCCGGCAATATGACCATCAATATCGTGCTCGGACGGCAGCCCGAGGAGGCGATCGCGGCGATCGCCGTCTTCCGCACGCTGGAAGGCATCGTCATCGCTTTCTTCGCCGGCTTCTCAAATGCCGCCTCCATCCTGGTCGGAAAGGAAGTGGGCGCGGGGAATATCGACAAGGCTTACGCGAGAGCCTGGAGGCTCGTCTATCTCTGCCAGCTCACAACGCTCGGTATCGTCGTTCTTCTGATTGCCCTGCACACGCCTATCCTGACCGTGATGGGAATGCACGGCGAGAGTTTCCGCATTGCCTTCGGCATGCTCTGTATTTACGCCGTCGCGGCATTTATCCGCATGGGCAACTGGGCGCAGAATGACACCTTCCGCGCCGCCGGCGATCCCGCCTACGGAACCATTCTCGAGATCGTGTTTATGTGGGCGCTCGTCATTCCGTGTGTCTGGACCATGGGTATGGTGCGGCATCTGCCGGCACTGACAGTCTTTATCTTCTGCTATATTGATGAGCCGATCCGGTATGTCCTGATGCAGGTTCACCTCTTCAGGGGCAAGTGGATCAAGCCGGTGACGCCGGAAGGCATCGAGGCGCGCGCGGACTGGACGCCCAGGAAGCCGAAGCCCTACCTCAGAAAAATCGGCAGAATATAAAGGGAGTACATCAGACAGGGAAGTACATCAGATAAGGAAGCACATGAGACAATGAAAAGGAAGACAGGAATCAGCAGCAATATATGGACATATTTTCCGGTTATGCTCGGAGCGGCGCTTGTCTGCTGCACGCTCTGGGGCAGCGCGATTCCGGCAATCAAGGTCGCCTATGGCCTCTTCCGGATCGGTGAGGATGACACGGCCTCCAGGATTGTGCTGGCCGGCTTCCGCTTTACGCTGGCCGGGATCATGACGGTCGCCTTCGGATCGATGATTGAGCGGAGATTTCTCGTTCCAAAGCGGTCTTCTCTCATCCCGATCGGCGTCCTCGGTCTCTTTCAGACCATCGGGCAGTATTTCTTCTTTTTTATCGCGGTCGCCAATATTACCGGGGTAAGAGGTTCCATCATCAATGCGTCCGGCAATTTTCTGGCCATTATTTTTTCGGTTTTCCTCTTCCGCATGGAAAAGCCGGAGCTGAAAAAGTTTATCGGATGTGTGGTGGGGTTTGCGGGTATTCTCATGATTCTGGGAGGTCCCGCGGCTCTCCTTTCGGGCGGAGCCCTGACGCTTAAGGGTGAAGGGGCCATGCTGGCGGCGGATGCATTTTACGCGCTCTCCGTCTGCTGTATGCGGATCTATGCGAAGTCCGAGGACCCCGTGATACTCAGCGGTTATCAGTTTGTGTTCGGAGGCATCGTGCTTGCACTGATCGGTTTTCTCATGGGCGGGCATCTCGTTTTTTATACGCCTTCCTGCGTCTGGCTTCTCATCTATATGGGATTTATCTCGGCGGGCGCGTATACGCTCTGGGGTATTCTCCTCAAATATAATCCGGTCAGCCGCGTGGCGATCCTCGGTTTTATCAACCCCGTGATGAGCGTTCTGCTCGCGGCCCTGATTCTCGGAGAAAACCGCGAGGCCTTCTCTGTCAGAGGGCTCGCGGCTCTTGTGCTTGTTTCGCTCGGTATTATTATCGTGAATCACGGCTGGAAGCAGGCCGCTCCCGCCGGTAAAGACTGATATCGGGATTGCGGGAGCGCGCAGCGCAGAACCCTCTGCAATCGGCTTTCAGCAGTCCAGGTCGTATTTTACGACCCGGATTTTTGCTTTTCCTTCCGCGAGGAAGGTGATCTCCCGCGCTTCCTGCTCCGTAAAGACGGCCGCCGTCATGACCTTTTCACCGTCGTTGACGAAGATCTCGGCGCTGAAGCGGTCCAGGATCAGCCGGAGTTTTATTCTTCCGTTTTCGTGACTGACTTCCGCGCGCCGCTGATGGACGATCGCGCGCCTGGAGCCCGCAAACTTCCGGTCGATTTTGAGAACGGATTCGGCGGGACGGAAGCTCACATCCGTGTGGTATTTTTCATTTTTCGCGAAGCGGACCGCAAATTTCCGGTAGAGATCCTGCGGGTCCGCGACTTCAATTTCAACAGTCAGATCCACGCACCGCCCTTCCACGCCCGGGAGGGCGGTTTCCGTATTGTCCACGACGACATCGTCATAAGCGACTCTGTTGTTCCTCAGGTTCTCGATCTCGCGGACCGGATTCTGGATCAGGATCCCGTCACTCCGGAGCGACAGTTCGCGCGGCACGGTCATCTGGCCGAACCAGGGCACGGGCGGCTTGTAGCCTGAGCAGGTGTCCCAGTTCTGCAGCCAGCCGATCATGACGCGGCGGCCGTCAGGCGTGACGACGGTCTGCGCCGCGTAGAAGTCGATGCCGCAGTCGATGGCGTGGTTCCCTTCTTCTCTGAATTGCCCGGTTTTCTCGTCGAAGGTGCCCGTGATGTAGAAGTTGCCGTTTCCGTTGTGGTACTCGAGACCCTGCGGGAGCATATCCTGGGCGCTGGAAAGGAGAATGTATTTCCCGTCAAGGGAGAAAAAGTCGGGGCATTCCCACATTTTGCCGATGCGGTCCCGGTTGCTGTCAAAGACGCTTTCAAACTTCCAGTCAAAGCCGTCGATGCTTTTGAAAAGCAGAAGCTGGCTGCCGTCGAAGCTGTTTTTGTTGGCCGCGAGCATGCGGTATGTGCCGTCTGCCTCCTGCCAGGCTTTCGGGTCGCGGAAGTCGACGCGGCTGCCGCCGTCCGGGAGATCCGCGTCGGTCAGAACCGGGTTGCCCTCATACTTCGTGTAGTTGATGCCGTCGCCGACGGCGATGTTCTGCGTCTGAACGTCGCGCTCGATACCGTCCGGGCACAGTTCCTTCTGCACGCCCGTGTAGTACAGGGCGTGGCGGCCGTCGGGGAGGGTCAGGGCGGATCCGGAGAAGCAGCCCGCGCAGTCGTAGGGCATGTCCGGGGCGAGGGCGGCGGGCAGATAATCCCAGTGGAGGAGATCGGTGCTCACGGCGTGGCCCCAGTACATCAGGTCCCAGACGGTCCTGTAGGGGTGATACTGGTAGAACAGGTGGTATTTGCCGTTGTAAAAGCAGAAGCCGTTGGGATCGTTCATCCAGCCGGCGCGGGGCGACAGATGGAAGGCGGGGCGGTCCTGCGGGAGAATCTGCTTCTCTCTGGCTGCTTCGTATTCTCTGGCCTTATCTAAAAGCTCACTCATGAATGTCTCCTTTTGAGAAGGGGGTCAGGCCCACTTCACCGCTTTAAAGCGTCATGTGGTGCCTGTCACCACAACCGCATCGGTGTACACAACCGTACCATCTTCGAGCGTCTCCTCCGAAGCCGCCCGGATCGTACCGTTTACCGTGGAATCCGGCGATACGCTGAGAGTCGTGAGCTGCGACTCTTCCGTCACGTTCCACACGGAGCCGCCGCTAAGTTCAAGCACGGTTTCATGGGTTTCCGTGATATACGTTTCCGGATCCAGATCATACCAGACGCATCTGTCATCTCCGCTGTACGCTTCCCACGTGCTGTTCCAGGCATCTGCATCGGAGTATGTCACACCGCCCGTGATCGAGGTTCCCTCGGCCGAGATATACAGATCTCTCTGATAATCGTCATGTACGATCGAACCGCTGATTTCCGAGTCCCTGATACTCACATTGACGCCGTTTCCCACATCTTCCTTAAGATAGCGCGACATGGAGTCCGAATTCAACGTCGTGAGAAGCGCCGTCCCGTCAGACGACGTGACCGTCACATCCTCAAGCGCGATATCGGCGGACGTGGATTTGACAAGAATCACGGCACCGTCCACATAATCAATATACGCCCCGACGGCTTCCCCGTAAAGCGCCTCGTAATCTGTTTCCGCCCTGACCGTGTAAGTCTGTCCGTTCACCTCCGACGTATATTCATATCC
>CACXFM010000241.1 GCA_902766955.1 uncultured Lachnospiraceae bacterium
CGTCTTTTTCAAGTGCATATCCTTTTTCATTAAGGACCAGAGAACCTTCCTCATCAAGGAACTGCTCTTCAAGCACCCTGCCGGCATCATCTTTATGTGCATAAATCGTCGTATACTGCCGCTCGTCATCTTCACCTGCCGCCATTGCCGTGCCGGGACAGGATACGGAGAGAGAACCGGCTACAAGAAATGCTGTGAGAATTTTATATTTCATATTTTTTATCTTCCTTCCGGGCTGCTAGCAAAATTCTTAGGCTATTATACGACACTTGCAGATTTCTGGCATCTTTTTTTACAGTTCTGCCTCCATCTTCATCTGCAAAAGCAATAAAAAACCCCGTTCACAAAGATCTGAACAGGGCAGCCTTTTAGATTTTCTTCATCTTATTCCGGAATATTTATCATGCTTTCTTATACTTTTCTTCATAAGTCTCCAGAGTCAGGCCGGATTTCTGTCTCGGTTCTCCATTCATACATGCCGGGTGTTTTCCGGCATACTCAAGAAATGATCCTTCCGTCAGAGACGCAATATCTGCGATCCGCTCATTTACCAGATCCCACATGCACAGCGGAAGGTGTCCTCTGTGGGCTCGGTGAACCTGCACACATGCAAAGCAGTCGCCATGAAGCATACAGGCCTCTTTACACGTACAAAAATCTCCGCTTTCCCGCACCGCATCAATAAATTTCTGCCTCACCTCAATCCCTTCGGCAGTCTTTCCTTCCCGCATCAGCTCATCCTGAAACAGGGCCAGCTCATTCTGATCATACTGCATGCTTCGCTCCTCTCTGCCTTGCTGCAGGCGATGAATTCCGACAGACGTTGATGCGTTTCACTCTCTACTTTTCGACAGACTGGTTTTCCTCCGCACTCGCAACGGGCATCCGCTCTTTCTGTTTTCTGACTTCTGACCTGAATTCTGCTGTCGCTTACGGGCGGGAATCCGCTGCATAATCCATTCCGTCTGAACTGCAAAACAACAGACAGCGGAATCCCCGTACGGGACCCCGCTGCATGATTCGAAACTGTCTTACAGTCTTTCTTTCTTTTCAATATCAAGGAAATACTTATATGTATCCACCATCAGTTCCCCGCATGCCTCCTCATCACAGGCGATGATCGCGCCGTTATGCATCTGCAGCGCGGAGCATGTCCACTTCTGGCTGACCGCACCTTCCACCGTCGCCGCCAGCGCGCGGGCCTTGTTGTGGCCGGAGATCAGAACCAGCACTTCCTTGGAATCCGTCACGGTTCCGATTCCGACGGACAGAGCCTGGGAGGGAACCTTCTCCGGATCATTTCCGAAGAAACGGGAATTGACGATTCTCGTATCCGTCGTCAGATCGCGGACGCCGGTGCGGGATGTGAGGCTTGTAAACGGCTCGTTAAACGCCAGATGGCCGTCCACGCCGATGCCGCCCATGAAGAGGTCGATGCCGCCGTAGGAGGCGATCTTCTCTTCGTACTTTCTGCACTCCTCTTCCGGATCGTCGGTCATGCCGTTCAGAATGTTGATATTCTCCGGCTTCATGTCGACCAGGTGATCGAAGAGATTGTCATGCATGAAATACCAGTAGCTCTGATCATGCTCGTGAGGCAGTCCAAGATACTCATCCATATTGAAGGTGACGACGTTTGCGAAAGAAACCTCGCCGGCCTTGTTCATGCGGACCAGCTCTTTGTAGACGCCGATCGGGCTCGAACCAGTCGGGAGACCGAGCACAAACGGGCGCTCCTCTTTGTGTGCATTGATTTTCGCTGCGATATAATTTGCTGCCCAAAGGCACATCTTGTCATAGTTATCCTGAATAACGACTCTCATATAAACTCTCCATTTTTTAATAAATGCATCTGCCGTGCATTTCACTTCTTCGTCCAGGTATCAGGAGAACCTTTGTTGCAGTGTTGATTCTGCTCTTTGCTTTCTCCTTTACGACTTACCGCGAGCCGTGGCAGCATCCGCCGAATCTTTCGATAACTGCCAGTCCTCGTCAACCGTTTCCGGTCCGGGCGCTAACACGCTCTCCTCTCTCCTCCTTTTCGCGAGAGCTGTTTTAAAGGATACGGACAGAACAGGTCTCTGTCCGCACCAAAACAGATTATACATCATACATTTTGAAAAATACAGAAAAACATTCAAGGCCTCTCCCAGGGTCTCTCGCTCCTTCCGCCCTCAGAGGGATCCCGGTAAGCGTACCGCTCCGGATCTTTCCCGATCGAGCGGAAGTAAGCTTTGATTTCTTTCTCGTGCCCGATATCCTCCGGCTCGTAGAAATACTCGTCCTTAATCTGGTCCGGCAGATACTGCTGGTCGGTCCAGTGATTCGGATAATTGTGGGCATACTGATAGCCCACGCCCCTTCCGAGTGCTGCGGCGCCCTTGTAGGACGAGTCCTGCAGATAGGGCGGCACGGGCAGATTCCCGGTCTTTTCCACTGTCTTCATGGCCTTCTCGATTCCCAGATATGCCGAATTGGATTTGGGCGCCGACGCGATGTAGGCCGCTGCCTGGGCCAGGATGATCCGGGCTTCCGGCATGCCGACGCGCTCCACCGCCACCGCGCAGGAAGCGGCCACGCAGATGGCCATGGGGTCTGCATTTCCCACTTCTTCGGAAGCGGCCACCAGCATTCTCCTCGCGATAAAGCGGACGTCTTCGCCGGCGGCCAGCATTCTTCCCAGATAATAAACCGCCGCGTCCGGGTCGGACCCGCACATGGACTTGATAAATGCCGCGATCGTATCGTAGTGATGGTCGCCCGTCTTGTCGTAGCGGATGGCCTTTTTCTGGATGCATTCCTCCGCCACCTTCAGGTCGACATGAATCCTGCCGTCCGTCCCGGGCGTCGTGGTGAGGACCGCCAGTTCAATGGCATTGAGAGCGGCCCTGGCATCCCCGTCCGCGATGTCGGCCAGAAAGTCCGCGGCTTCGTCCGTGATGTCCGCCCGGAAGGACCTGACGCCCCGGTCGGATTCAAAAGTTCTGCGGATCAGGGTCAGGATATTCTCTTTCGTAAGCGGCTTCAGCTCGAAGATCCGCGAACGGGACAAAAGCGCCCCGTTCACCTCGAAATACGGGTTCTCCGTCGTCGCCCCGATGAGGATCACGGTGCCGTCCTCGACATACGGCAGCAGATAGTCCTGCTGTGCCTTGTTGAAGCGGTGGATTTCGTCGATAAAGAGAATGGTCCTGCGCCCGTATCCGCCCAGGTTGTTTCTGGCTTCCTCGACGACCGCCTCCATATCCTTCTTTCCGGCCACGGTCGCATTTACCTGCCGGAACTCCGCCGTGGTCGTGTTGGCGATCACGCGGGCCAGCGTCGTCTTGCCGACGCCGGGCGGTCCGTAGAGTATAATCGAGCTCAGCCGGTCCGCTTTGATCGCTCTGTAGAGAAGCTTGTCCTTCCCTATGATCTCCTCCTGTCCGACGATTTCATCGAGTGTCCGCGGTCTCATGCGGGCAGCGAGCGGGGCCTCCTGCTCTTTCCGGTTTTCAGCTATATAATCAAACAGATCCATATGTCATCCTTTCAAATCATCTGAACATTCATTATAACAAAACTGTCCAGCCCGCAAAAGAGTCAGACGCTGGTGTCTCCTGACTCATCATGTTATAATGTGGGTGCGGTTTTTTCTGCAAATCGCAACTTTTGGTACTCAGCTTTCAGATATTATGCATACTGCTGTTTCACACCTGGCAACACATCACTAATTCAAGGAAACATTTCCCCCAGCTTCGAAACGGAGGATCAGGCAGTCATGGGAAAAACACTTCAGGATATCAGGAATTATATTGCAGAAAACGGCATCAGAATCGTTGACTTCAAACTGACGGACATCGACGGCCGCTGGCGGCACTTGAGCATACCGGCGGAACGGCTCACGGAGGACCTGATGAAAAACGGCATCGGGTTTGACGGGTCCAATTACGGCTACGCGCCTGTCGAAAACAGCGACATGGTCTTTGTTCCCGTCCTTGATTCCGCAGTCGTTGATACGTATGCATCGGTTCCCACCCTGTCCATGATCGGCGATGTGAAAATCATCGATCTGCCCCACAACCGCCCATTTGAACAGTATCCGAGAAATGTCGCGATCCGTGCCCTCGAGTATATGAAAGAAAGCGGCATCGCCGATCAGATGGTAATCGGCCCGGAATACGAATTCTACATCTTTGACAGAGTGGCCTATGAATCCCGCCAGGAAAGCAGCTTCTACCGGATCGACACCTGCCAGGCGCACTGGGCGTCAGGCGATGACGACAGCAACAACGGCTATTCCATCCGCCACGGGGCCGGCTATCACACCAGTCTCCCCATGGATATCCGCAATGATCTGCGCAGCCGGATCTGCCTGACCATGGAGGAGTGGGACATCGATGTCAAATATCATCATCACGAAGTCGGCGGCTGCGGACAGATGGAAGTGGAAGTCGAGCTCGGCGACATGCTGAAGCTGGCCGACGACACGATGGCCGCCAAGTACATTATCCGGAACGAGGCCGCATCCGAGGGATGCACGGCTACCTTTATGCCCAAGCCGATCCCTGGCGAAGCGGGGAACGGCATGCACATACACATGCTTCTCTTCAAAGACGGAAAGCCCGTGTTCTACGATCCGGCGGGCTACGGCCAGCTCAGTGAAACCGCCATGTACTTTATCGGAGGACTGCTGCACCACGCTCCGTCTCTGTGTGCGATCACAAATCCGTCGACGAATTCCTATAAGAGACTGGTGCCGGGATTTGAGGCGCCTGTCACGATCGGTTACGCCATGGCCAACCGAAGCGCCGTGGTCAGGATTCCCGCCTACGCCAAAACGCCGGACAAAAAGCGCTTTGAGCTCAGAAATCCGGATGCCACATGCAACCCCTACTATGCCTGTGCGGCGATCCTCATGGCGGGGCTGGACGGGATCGAACAGAAAATCGATCCGTCGAAAAGAGGCTGGGGTCCCTACGACTTCAATCTGTTTGATCTGGACGACGAACAGAAGGCGAAAATCGAAGGTCTTCCTTCCAGTCTGACGGAAGCGCTTGATGCACTGGAAGCGGACCACGATTATCTGACGCGCGGAGGCGTCTTCCCGGAGAGACTTCTTAAGCAGCATATCGCACGCCGCCGGAAGGAGGCGGAAGAAATCGAAAGGCTGCCGCATCCTGCGGAATTCAGCAGATATTACGATTTATAATGGATCAAAGAGCCGCTCAGGCGGCTCTTTGCGCGCTGGTGCGCGCAGGCAAAAGCCTGCAAAATACATCTGCGCACCAGCCGCATCCTGCCGCTTCAGCACCTTAAAGAGTCACAACGCAAACACCGCACACATCACGCAGCGACAACATGATACAGAAAGAAGACAAACGAATTTATACCCTGAGCCGGGAAAAGGAAGCAAAAGCCGTAATCAAAATGGGCGTCCCGCTCATCGCCGGCATGTTCATCATGGTTCTCTACAACCTCACCGACACTTACTTCATCGGGCTTATGCGGGATGATTATCAGCTGGCAGCTGTCAATCTCGCATACCCGGTCATGATGATCACCATCGCCGTCTCCAACATGACGGGCACCGGCGCGTCGACGCTGATCGCCCGCAGCCTGGGAGAAGACGACATAAAAAAAGCCAGCCGCACGCTGACGACTGCATTTCTCCTGACATTTCTGATGAGTCTGGTGCTCTCTGCCGCCGGCCTCATCTTTCTCGGCCCCATCGTAAAAAGACTCGGCGCGCAGGCAAACACAGCCGCCTACACCTCCCAATATGTCCGCGTCATTCTGCTCGGAAGCCTCTTTACCATGGGAAATTATACCCTCGGACAGCTGCTCCGCGGCGAGGGCTCCGTGCGGTATTCCATCGCCGGGATGATCGTCGGAACCGTAGTCAACATCATCCTGGATCCGCTCTTTATCTTCACATTCGGCATGGAGATCCGGGGTGCCGCCATCGCAACCATTCTGGGAAATGCAGCCGGCATGGCCGCGTCGCTCCTCTTCTATCTGCGCAAAAAGACGCTTCTGCAGCCCTCCGCCGCATACATACGGCCCGAGAAAAGCATTCTGAAGGAAATCTTTCTGGTCGGCATTCCCGCTTCTCTGGAGACACTTCTGACCTCGGCCGCCTACATCGTCAACAACAACCTGGCCGTCTCCTACGGAGAGCTGACCGTGGCAGCCATGGGCATTGCCCAGAAAATCCTCTCCCTCGGCAACTACATCTACCAGGGCTTTGCGGCCGGGACGCAGCCGATCATGGGCTACAATTACGGATCACGGAATTACGGAAGAATGCTGCGGATCCTCAGGGCAGCCGTCCTGGTCACCAGTTGTACTGAACTCTGCGTCATGGCGGTATACGGGATCTTTGCGCCGCAGCTCATAGGACTCTTTACGGACTCCGGGGAAGTCATCGCCACCGGAAGCAGGGTCCTCCGGACGCTTATGTTCATCCTGCCTTTCGTAGGTGCGGTCTCCATCTGCAGAATGTCCTTTCAGGCCATGGGGAAGCCGCAGTACGCGTTCGGGATCACGCTTGTTCGCCAGCTGATTCTTTATGTGCCGCTGCTTCTTCTGTTCAACCGCCTGTTCGCATTTAACGGCATGATATGGGCGCAGCCGGTGACGGAACTCATCATGATGATTGCGTCGGTGACGCTTCTGCGCGGCTATCTGAAGCGGGAGCTGTGACACTTAAACGAAAAGAAGGGGATCAGGCCCCTTCTCCGCTTCATAGCACTAAAATGCCCACCACACCCGGTTCCTCTCAGTACCCGTGTGATGGGCATCATTCCGTCAATTCCCGGCTTTACTCATAGTCAGCCCAGTTATCTTCCAGGCCCGCACCTTCGCCGTAGTATTTGCCTATATCTTCTGCATCAGCCCAGTTATCTTCCAGACCCGCACCTTCGCCGTAGTCGGCACCTGTGTAATTTTCAGTGTCTTCCCAGTTATTCTCCAGGCCGGCGCCTTCACCGTAGTCGGCACCTGTATATCCGTCATCATCACCATCATCATCGTCGTTGTCATCATCATCATCGTACGTGCTGTAATCGGGCACCGCACCGGCATCCGAATAGTACGTCACATCCGTCGGAATGCAGTAGTACACACCA
>CACXFM010000242.1 GCA_902766955.1 uncultured Lachnospiraceae bacterium
ATCATATCCCTTGCCGGGGCCTGTCCTTACGTGTGCATAGCCGACCGGAGAACCGGAAACATAGCGTCTTGCACCACCGGTAACGTTCTCAAGAGCTTCATCGTTGATTTTATTGATATCTGTCATGGCTGTATTCTCCTTTTCATTTTTGATTTTTATTTTCCATGTGTCTGTGTTTGTCTTCTTCATTTTTGAGGGCTTTTATCTGCCGTTCTGTATTAACATACGGGACGGTTAAAAAGATCCACGGGGAAATTTTTCTGCCCCTGGCCCCAGTCCACAGCCTGCCACGGCCTCGGGTCGGCCTTGGTCTTCGGTCTGCCGGTTTGTCTCTAAAAGTGATAGAATGAGTATAAACTGAAAGAAGAGTTTATCGGATGCCGATGACAATCCGAAGCGTCTTTACGCGTACGCAAGGAGAATAAAAATGAATATCCAGATCTTTGGAACGAAGAAGAGTTCCGACACAAGAAAAGCAGAGCGCTTCTTCAAAGAGCGCGGCATTAAGTTCCAATCCATCGACCTCAGGGAGAAGGGGCTCAGCAAGGGCGAGTTCAATTCTGTGATACAGGCGGTCGGCGGGATTGATGCGATGATCGATCCGGACTGTAAGGATAAAGACCTGCTCGCGCTCGTCACTTATATTTCAGCGGAGGAGCGGGCGGAAAAAGTTCTGGAGAACCAGAGTGTAATCCGCCAGCCGATTGTCCGGAACGGCCGCCAGGCTACTGTCGGCTATGCGCCCGATGTCTGGAAGACGTGGAAGTAGAGCAGCCTTAGAGAAAAATGAGCAGGGAGAACCGTCCCCAAAAATCACCGATGAAAGGAAGTGTTTTCAGCCATGAATATTATACTGACGGGAATGCCCGCGTCCGGAAAGAGCACGGTGGGCGTCATACTGGCCAAGGTCCTGGGCTGTGATTTCGTGGATACGGATCTTCTGATCCAGAGGCGCGAGAAAGCATGCCTGAAGGATATCATCCGTGCCAAGGGGAACGATGCGTTTCTTGATATCGAGGCCGACGTGTGTAAATCCCTTCAGACAGAGAATACCGTGATCGCGACCGGCGGCAGCGTCATTTACAGGGATGAGGCCATGCGTCACTTAAAGAGTCTGGGCGTCATTGTCTATCTGAAGGTCGGAACAGATGCGCTCAAGTCGCGTCTCCATGACATGAAGGAGCGGGGCGTCGCCTTAAAAGAGGGGCAGTCGCTGGAGGATCTGATCGAGGAGCGGTCCTGCCTGTATGAGCGGTATGCGGATATCACGCTGGATGAAAGTGATCTGGGGCTGGAGGAAACCGTGCAGCTTGTCAGGAGCAGCATTATGCAGCTTTGTTAACGATCACAGAAATGCCCCGGATTGCCGGGGCATTTCTCTTTGGCAGAAGGATCATGAGTCCCTATTAAAACTTTCTGAAATATTAAATAGTCTACAGGGTGAAAAGATGATAGAATTATGCAAACATATAAATAATACAGACTAATCGTTCTATCAACTTACCTGAAGCCTCAAAACAATATGTATTTTATGAAAGGAAGGCGGAAGAATGGGAAAAGCAATCAGGATCGTGATCCCCAAAACAATGAAGGGAGCTTCACTGCCGGGCAACAGTACTGTTGAGATGAAGGAATATGAAGTGCCGAAGCCGGGATACGGACAGGTGCTCGTTAAGACCAAGGCCAGCACGATCTGCGGATCTGACATCCGCGCGATTTACAGGGAACACACCGGAAAAGGGGCGGAAGGATATATACCGGGCATGATCGCCGGGCACGAGCCATGCGGCATCATTGTCAGGGAAGGGAAAGGACTGAAAGAATTTAAGAAGGGCGACCGCGTTATCGTCTATCATATTTCGGGCTGCGGAGTCTGCTATAACTGCAGGATGGGGTATATGATCGCCTGTACGAATCAGACTTTCAGACAGGCATACGGCTGGCAGCGGAACGGCGGGATGGCTCCTTATATCCTGTGTGATGAAAAAGATCTGATTCATCTGCCTGATGAACTGACTTATAAAGACGGCGCCCAGGTGGCCTGCGGCTTCGGCACTGTCTATGAAGCGCTTGAAAAGATCGGTGTGAGCGGCAATGACGCCGTGCTTGTGACCGGCCTCGGCCCGGTCGGACTGGCCGCCCTCATGCTCGCGAAAGCGATGGGAGCCGATAAACTGATCGGTGTCGAAATGAATGATTACAGGATTGAGCTGGCTGAAAAGCTTGGCCTTGTGGATTATGTGTTTAAATCGACGGATCATACTGTTCAGGATATCCTGGATGTGACAGGAGGCAGGGGCGTCGAGCGCGCGATCGACTGTTCCGCCAGCGACGCCGGCCGCCAGACCTGCGTCAGGGCCTCAAAGGACTGGGCCAGGATCGCGCTGGTCGGAGAAGGCAATACAATGACGCTGAATCCGAGTCCGGACATGATGCACTCCCAGAAGACCATATACGGCTCCTGGGTGACGTCTACATGGAGAATGATGGATCTGGTGGACCGCCTGGTGCGCTGGAAGATTCATCCGGGAGATCTGATCACGCATGAATTCCCTATCGAAAAGGCGGATGAAGCGTATGCGCTTATGGCCGGCGGCAAATGCGGAAAGGTAGCCGTGGTTTTTCCGGACTGAATTGTATTACTGAAATCTGACTGCATATAGAATGGTACAAAAAAGCACCGTTTCACGTGAATGATGATACGTGAGACGGTGCTTTTTTCAGTCAATCAGTTCCCCCTCCAGAAATTCGCGGATATAGGGAAGAGCAGCGCCGATGGTAATACTGTGTTTGGGCATCTTGCTGATCCGGATGTAATCCCTGACCTCCGGGAACGGTGTCATCTTGCTGATTTCATCATAAAGCTGTTCGATGTCCTCTTCCAGTAAGTGCACTGCCATATAGCCGCCGAGGACAAAGACCGTGTCATAGAGCAGGTGCATATTGTTGATGACAAGTGCGGTATAGTGCAGATATTTCTTCCAGCGCTTTCTGACGGCCGCGTTTCCTGCCCGCAGTTCCCTGAAAAAGGTCTCTTCATCGTCGCCGTCAAGAAGGGCGGAGAGCGAGCAGAAGGTCTCCGTGCAGCCGCGCTTTCCGCAGTAGCAGAGTTTCCCTTTCGGGTCTATCTGGATATGCTCGATGGTGGCCGAATAGCCGTGGAGTCCGGAAACGATCTTGCGGTTGTGGATCACGGATGCGCCGAGGTGAACGCTGATGTTCAGGTATAGAAAGTCCGTCAGTTCCGGAGACGTCCAGAGCTCCGAGTCGGCGGCTGCGTCCGCGTCATGGAGAAAGCGGCATGGAAACGACAGGTGCCTCCGGAAGGTGGCAATGTTCAATCCCGTGCAGTCCAGAATATTTCCATAGAGGATCTCTGTGGCATCGGCATTGACAAGGCCGGGAAAGGAGAGCCCGATTCCGAGGATCCGGTCCTTCCCGGACGGAAGGGAGTCAATAAAACGATTGATCTCTCCGCACAGGGCAGTGACGTAAAGGTCGGAATTCTCGTAGGCCAGATCCAGAACCGTCCGGCAGGAACTTCTGCCGATGAGATCCACGCGGAGCAGCTTCACCTGTGTTTTCAGGATTTCGACACCGATGGCGAAGCGGTATTCGGGATCGATGGAATAGGCAGCTGCTTTTCGGCCGGCCAGATCGGATGCGATCTGCCCGTCCTTGCGGATGAGGCCGCGGGATTCAAGTTCTTCTATTTTTGTTTTGATAGTCGGTCTGCTCAGTCTTAAATCAAATGCGATGTCCTGCTGTGAGACCGGCCCGTTTTTATAGATGTACTGATAAATCAATTTCAGGTTGTTCTGACTGATCTGTCCCGGCGTAATGCTGTTCTTCATGATGTGCCCCTCTGTATAATACTTTTCTTTTGATTTTACCTCCGTCAGGTACCTCTTAAGAAAACTCAATTCAAGTTTCCTGATTCCATTTTAAGGCAGATGATTTGCAAAATCAAATTCAAAAAATAGCATTTTAATTAAAACGACAGGGCTGCGGTTTTCCTTTTGTTCAAAGTGCTCTAATTCTGCATTGCATCTTTGGGGAATAATGACTATTGACGAAACCGATACAAAAAGTTATATTGTAAATACATTAAGTATAACGCATTTACAAAATGAAAAAACAAAATCAAAAAACAAAAAACGGTTACAGAAAGGAGCATGAGATGGGAATTCTTGAGAGTATGAGACTGGACGGAAAGAAAGGTTTTGTCACGGGCGCGGCCCGCGGAATCGGCAAGTGTACGGCAACGGGCTTTGCGGAAGCGGGAGCCGATGTCGCCATCGTCGATCTCGACTATGACGAGGCAGTGAAAACGGCTGCTGAAATCGCGGAGAAGACGGGTAGAAAAACGATCGCCGTCAAGTGTGACTGCACGGATCCGGAGCAGGTGGATGCCATGGTGCAGCAGGTGGTCGACGAGCTCGGCGGCCTTGATTTCTGCCACAATAACGCGGGCATCTGCATCAACGCGCCGGCCGAAGAGATGACATATGAGCAGTGGTCAAAGGTCATCAATATCAATCTGAACGGAGTTTTCCTGACGGATATCGCAGCCGGAAAATACATGCTCGCTCACGGCGGCGGCTCCATCATCAACACAGCTTCCATGTCCGCACATATCGTTAATGTGCCGCAGCCGCAGTGTGCATACAATGCCTCTAAAGCAGCGGTCATCCAGCTGACCAAGTCTCTGGCCATCGAGTGGGCAAAGAAGGGAGTCCGCGTGAACTCCATCAGCCCGGGTTACATCGGCACAGACCTGGTACTGACGTCGAAGACACTGATCCCTCTGATCGAGCAGTGGAATGCCATGGCGCCGATGGGACGCCTCGGAAAGCCGGAAGAACTGGAATCCATATGTGTTTATCTCGCGGGCGATACAAGCAGCTTTACGACCGGATCTGATTTTATCGTTGACGGGGCCTTTACCTGCTTCTGATTCCACCCTTTTTTAAGGATCTGTTTTTTTATCAATTTGTGCTTCACTGCTTGCGAAAGCAGTTAAACAGGTATCCGGCCTTTAAGCCGGCCGGATATCCAATTATGAAAGGAGAATATCCATGAATAAGAAACTCACATCACTTTTCTGCGCAGGAATCATGACACTTGGCCTTCTGTCCGGTGCGGCTGTCTTCGCTGAGGATACGGGATCCACGGAAGGTATTCAGGCCAGCCCGGAATTCTATGCGCAGGCTGATCTCTCTGTCCTTGAAGGCAAGAAGATCGGAATCACGATCCAGTCTCTTGAAAATGCATACTGGGCAGGCGTTATGACCGCTCTGCAGGAACAGCTTGATGCAGCCGGCGCGAATGCGACGATCGTAGCGTGCGACGACAGCTCGGCCACACAGATCGGACAGGTCGAGAACTTTGTCTCTTCCGGCTGTGACCTGATTATGATCCATCCCTCCGATGCGGCAGCAGTCGAAGATGTGGCGAAAGAAGCCAGAGACGCCGGCATCAAGGTGATGTGCTGGGACGACCCGATGACGAACACGGACGGCAACTGGATCCTCAACAATACGGATCTGGGCATTGCCATCGGCGAATTGACAGGTGCATTTATTAATGAACATTACAGCGAAGACAACAAGGCACAGGTCACGGTGATCGGCTATCCGCAGACGACCATCCTGAAAGAGCGCGAAGAAGGCATCCTTGAGGGTATGGCAAACACGGCTGACGGAAAGTACGAAGTGATCGCTAATCAGGCAGCGATCGACGCCAATGCGGCACAGACAGCGATGGAGACCATTCTGATCGCTCATCCGGACTGCAAGGTCGTCACGGGAATTGGCGCCGGCGCCATGATCGGAGCGGATGAAGCTCTCAATATTTCCACGGGCGGAAAGATCCCCGAGGATATGGGCGTGTTCACGACAGACGTGACAAAGCAGCAGCTGGAGCAGCTCGCCAGTGACGCATATCCGGCAAAGGGTATCATCGGATTCGAAGGTTCTGATGAAGATACGGCGAATGCATGTGCATCCATGTTCGCACTGATCCTGAGCGACTCCCTTGAGAACCAGAACGTTTTCCGCGGCGTGGCTCCGATCACGGCTGACAATGTAGCTGATATCACGGCCGGCATGAAATAATCTACAAAGACAAACATAAAAACCGTTCCCTCCGCCTTTACACGGAGGGAACGGGCCATAAATAAGAGTCGGGAGGTTGTTATGAGCGAAGAGTATGTCCTTGAGTTGGAACATATCCGCAAAGAATACCCGGGCGTTGTCGCGCTGAAAGATGTCACTCTTCAGCTCAGGCCAGGAGAAGTGCTCGGTCTGATCGGTGAGAACGGAGCCGGTAAGTCTACGCTGATCAAATGCTGCTCGGGAGCCGTGATTCCCACCTCGGGCAAGATCAGGGTGAACGGGAAAGAATTTGACAGGATGACACCTCAGCTTGCCGCTGAGAACGGCATCGCCATTATCTATCAGGAGTTTAATAATGTCGGCGAACTTTCCGCCGCTGAAAACCTGTTCCTCGGAAGGCCGATCCGCAACGGCATCATGATCGACAGGAAGGCGATGGAGGAGGAAGCAAGGAAAGCCTTTGAACAGCTGCAGATCAAAATTAATCCCGCTGAACTGGTGAAAAACCTGTCTGTCGGGTACCAGCAGATGATTGAAATCGCCAAGGCGATTCAGCAGAACGCAAAGGTTCTGATCATGGACGAGCCGAGCGCTCCGCTGACCACCAACGAAGTTGAAAATATGTTCAAGGTGGTGGAACTTCTGCGGAAACAGGGCGTTTCTATCATTTATATTTCTCACAGACTGGAAGAGATCTTCCGGCTCAGTGACAGAATTGAGGTCATTCGTGACGGTGAATATGTTGACACGCTGATCACTCCGGAAGCCACGGTCGATGAGCTGATCAAGCTGATGGTCGGTCGTGAGATGACGCAGAAGTATCCGGAGAGAAAGGACTGCATCGACAGAAGTAAAGTGGTGCTGGAACTGCAGGATGTCTGCGGCAACGGTGATAAGAATATGAACCTCAAAATACATGCGGGAGAAGTTCTGGGCCTCGGCGGACTGGTTGGCGCCGGACGTACGGAACTGGCGGAAATCATCTTCGGATCGAAGCGGATGGAATCCGGCAGAATGATCCTGAACGGAAAGGAGATTCATCCGAAGTCTCCGAGAGAGGCCATCAATCTCGGTATCGCACTGGTACCTGAAGACAGAAAGCGCCACGGGGCACTTCTGACAAATTCCATCAAGAACAATATCAACATGCCGATTTATGAGCGTATTTCCAGGGCCGGCGTCATTAATTCGTCTGTTGAAAAGGGGATTGCGGAAAAGTACCGCAAAGATATCCAGATCAAGTGTCCGTCGATCAACCAGCTGGTCAAGAATCTCTCGGGAGGAAACCAGCAGAAGGTTATTCTCGGAAAGTGGCTGGCAGCTGATTCCCAGCTGATCATTTTCGATGAGCCGACCCGCGGCATTGACGTCGGGGCAAAATATGAGATCTACAAGCTCATCAATGATCTCGTGGAATCAGGGCGCAGTGTACTCATGATTTCTTCCGAGATGGAAGAGCTGATGGGTATGTCTGACAGAATTATTGTTCTCGCTGAAGGTGAGATGACCGGCGAGCTTCAAAAAGAAGAGTTTAATGCGGACACAATTATGGCATTTGCCTCATCTGTTGTGGATAGTAAGGAGGTTTCATAATATGAATCTGAAGAATGTGCTCAAGTCCAATGCGATCTGGCTTGTCTTTGTCCTGGAAGTAATTGTGTTTGCGGCAGCCAGTAAAGGTGCTTTCATCCGCACCGGCAATATCGTCAATATCTCCCGGCAGGTAGCCTACTACGGAATTGCTTCGATCGGTATGACGTTCGTGATCCTGATCGCAGGAATCGATCTTTCCATCGGCTCGATTATCACTCTTGTCAACGTGGTCTGCGCCTTTTTGATGGTTAATTCGGGCATGAATATGTGGCTCGCGATTCTTGTTTCTCTCGTGATGTCTACGCTCATCGGCGTACTCAACGGCGCCATGGTAGCGTCGATCGGTATCCCGGCCCTGATTGCGACCTTCGCATCGCAGACGATTTTTGAAGGCGTCGCCTACCTGATCTCCGGCGGCCGTCCGATTTCCGGCCTGCCCGAGGGATTCGCTCTCTTCGGACGCTGGTCCGTCGGTGTCGTTCCCGTCTGTACGATCATCATGATCGCCTGCTTCATTATCGGCAGTTTTATCCTCAATAAGACATTTTTCGGCCGCTATTTCTACGCGATCGGCGGAAATGAAGAGGCTGCCGAGCTCTCCGGTATCCGCGTGAACCGCATGAAGTATCTGATCTATGCTCTCTCCGGATTTTTCGCAGGACTTGCCGGCATCGTTCTTCTGTCCCGGTCGAACTCCGCACAGAGTACGGTGGGCAAAGGTCTGGAATTCGATGTGATCACCTGCGTCGTCCTGGGCGGTGTCTCCGTCAACGGCGGTGTCGGAAAGATCTCTGGCGTCGTGGCCGGCGTTCTGATTATCGGATGTCTTACGAACGGCATGATCCTGATGGACGTCAGCGAATACACACAGATGGTTGTAAAGGGCCTTGTTCTGGCCATCGCCGTCGGCATCGACTGCATATCCAAAAAACGTCAGACTGTATGATGTAAGTCTGGTGATATCACAAAGCATGAACTCTCCCGCCGCAAAACGGCGGGAGATATATAAATAGGGGGAAATGATGAGCGGGAAAGAATTGATTATGCAGGGAAAAACCGCACTTGGCATCGAATTCGGCTCGACCAGGATCAAAGGGGTGCTGATCAATTATGACGGAGATGTACTTGCGACAGGCACGTACGACTGGGAAAATTCATTGATCGACGGAATCTGGACTTACGGACTGGACGAGGTTGAAAAAGGCCTTCAGGGCTGTTATGCTTCCCTTAAACAGAGTGTAAAGGAGCAGTATGGCATTGTGCCTGTTTCGTATGGGGCGATCGGGATCAGCGGTATGATGCACGGCTATATTGCGCTTGATAAAGATGACCGGCAGCTGGCACCTTTTCAGACCTGGCGCAATACCAATACGACGGAGGCGGCAGACCTGCTCACCGAAGCGTTTCAGTATAACATTCCTCTCAGGTGGTCCGCTGCGCATCTTTTTCAGCGGATGCTGGATCACGAAGAGCATGTGAAATCGGTGGCTTCCGTTTTTACGCTGGCCGCGTATATCCATTACAGACTCACCGGACGGAGAGTGATCGGAATCGGTGATGCCGCCGGTATGTTCCCGATTGATTCTGAGCGGATGGATTACAACGAAGATTTGGTTCGTAAATTTGATGCTCTAACAGCGCAGAACGGATATGATCTGAAGCTCCGCGATGTGTTTCCGGCTGTTCTCGTCGCCGGAGAAGAAGCAGGAAACCTGACGGCGGAGGGTGCCGCCCTCATTGATCCGGCAGGTGATCTCTGTGCGGGAATTCCGCTCTGTCCGCCGGAAGGGGATGCCGGAACCGGAATGACTGCGACAAACTCCGTGGCGCCAAGGACGGGGAATCTCTCTGCGGGAACCAGCTCCTTTGCCATGGTCGTTCTGGAAAAACAGCTGTCAAAGGTTTACCGGGAGATCGATATGGTGACGACTCCTTCCGGTTTTCCGGTCGCAATGTCTCATGCGAATAACGGGACTTCCGATCTCAATGCATGGGTCGGTCTTTTCAGAGAGTTCTGTGCGCTTATGGGGATTGAGGCGGATATGGGAGATCTCTTCGGCAAGCTGTATACGCATTCACTGAAGGGAGATCCGGACTGCGGAGGCCTGATGGCTTACGGGTATTATTCCGGTGAGAATGTCACGTTTATCAATGAAGGGCGGCCGCTTTTCATGAGAACTCCGGACAGCGCCTTTAATCTGGCTAATTTTATGAAGGTGAATCTGTATACGTCTCTTGGGGCCGTTAAACTCGGAATGGATATTCTGCTTAAGGAAGAGCATGTGAAGCTGGATAAAATCATGGGACACGGCGGTCTCTTTAAGACACCGGGAGTGGCTCAGCGCTGTCTGGCGGCTGCAGTCAACGCGCCTGTTTCCGTTATGTCCACTGCCTCTGAAGGAGGCGCCTGGGGGATCGCGCTGCTGGCAGCCTATCTCGCGGACGGCAGGTCACAGGGTGCGCTGGAGGAATGGCTGAACAACCGTATTTTCGTGAATCTGGTGGGAGATACGGTTGAACCTGATCAGGCAGAAGTGGAAGGTTATGAAACATTTACGAAGAGATATGTTGCCGGACTGGAAGTGGAGAAGGCGGCAATCAGTTCGATGGACTGGTAAGGGAGGATGTTATGAAAGAGACAATGCTGCAGCAGGTTATGACCGAACCTAAGAAGATCACATTCCGGGAAGTGCCGGTACCGGAAGCGGGACCGGATCAGGTGCTGGTGAAGATCAAGAAGATCGGCATCTGCGGAAGTGATATCCATGTGTACCACGGCACGCACCCGTACACATCCTACCCGGTGACACAGGGACATGAGGTCTCGGGAGAGATCGTATCTCTTGGCGAATATGTAAAGGATCTGCAGATCGGGCAGAAGGTCACGATCGAGCCCCAGGTATTCTGCGGGAGATGCTGGCCATGTCTCCACGGCAAATACAATCTCTGTGAGAAGCTGAAGGTGATGGGCTTTCAGACGACGGGAACGGCCAGTGAGTATTTCGCGGTTGACGCTTCAAAGGTGACGCCGCTTCCGGAGGAGCTGAGCTACTCGGAAGGCGCCATGATTGAGCCGCTGGCTGTCACGGTGCACGCCGCGAAACGCTTTCCGGAACTGAAAGGGGCGAAAGCGGTCGTTCTGGGATGCGGACCGATCGGCATTCTGCTTGTCCAGTCCCTGAAGGCACTGGGCGCTGCGGAGGTTCTTGCCACGGACATTTCCGATTCCAGGCTTGAACTGGCCAGAAGTCTCGGCGCCGATTATGCCGTCAATACCATGAAGCAGGATTATGCCTCGGCGCTTCTTGAGGCGTTCGGGCCGGATAAGGCCGATGTCGCCTTTGAGTGCGCGGGATCCGATATCACGATGGACCAGGCGATCCAGAACGGGAGAAAGGGCAGCACCATTATCCTGGTCGCTGTATTCGGCAAGACCGCTCATGTGGATCTGGCCAAGCTCAATGATTCCGAGCTTGATCTCAATACTTCCATGATGTATCGTCATGAGGACTATGTGGACGCCATCCGCTTCGTAAAGGAGGGGAAGATTTCTCTCAAGCCGCTCATGAGCAGGCATTTTGCGTTTGAGGACTATCAGAAAGCATATGAATATATCGACAACAACCGGGAAAGTACGATGAAAGTGCTGATTGATGTGGATCCATCTGAGGAATAAATTTTAAGGGAACGGACGGGAAGAGATATGAAACTGACATATGAAGGAATCAGGGACAGAGCAGCCTGGGAGCATGCCGGCATCGCGCTGCCGGATTATGATCCGGAAGAGACGGCCCTCCGCACGAGGAAGAATCCGGCCTGGATTCATTTCGGGATCGGCAACATTTTCCGCATCTTTATCGGCGGAATCGCCGACCGTCTGCTCCGGGCGGGAGAGTTCGACAGGGGCATTATCTGCGCCGAAGCATTTGACTTTGAAGTGGCGGATAAAATCTACAGGCCGTTTGACAATCTCGTGCTGGCCGTGACCCTGCATGCGGACGGAAGAACCGACCGGCGCGTGATGGGGCCGCTTTCCGAGGCAGTTAAAGCCGACTCTTATGATGCGGATGCCTGGGAGCGGATGAAGGAAGTGTTCCGGGATCCGGGGCTTATGATGTCGTCTTTTACCATTACGGAGAAGGGCTATGCCCTGCGGAATCCGGACGGGGCGTTTCCGCCCCATATCGCGAAGGACATGGAGAAGGGGCCGGAGCATCCCGCCGGCGCGATGGCTGTCGTGACGGCCATGCTTCTGGAGCGGTTCAGGGCCGGGGGTGCGCCCATCGCGATGGTTTCCATGGACAATGTCTCGCGGAACGGACAGAAATTCCGGGACAGCGTCCTCGAGACGGCGGAAACCTGGTACCGGAACGGTTTCGTGGATGATGAATTCCTCTCTTATGTAAAGGATGAGAAGCGGGTGAGCTTCCCCTGGACGATGATTGACAAGATTACACCGCGCCCGTCGGACGAAGTTCGTGAATCGCTGAAGCGGGACGGCGTCGAAGATATGGATATCGTCGTCACTTCCAGACATACCTATATCGCGCCTTTCGCGAATGCGGAGGGGCCCGAGTATCTGGTGATCGAGGATTCTTTCCCGAACGGAAGGCCGCCTCTGGAAAAAGCGGGCGTCTATATGACGGACCGGGAGACGGTCAACAAGTCGGAGCGGATGAAAGTCACCGTCTGCCTCAATCCCGTTCACACGGCCCTTTGTACTTATGACTGCCTGCTTGGCTACAGGCTGTTTGCCGACGGCATGCATGATCCGGATCTTATGAAACTGGCCCGGAAGCTCGCTTATGATGAGGGGCTGCCGGTGGTGGAGGATCCGGGCATTCTGTCACCGGAGAAATTCCTGGACGAGCTGTTTGCCGAACGTTTCCCCAACGCATATCTGGGGGATACCAGTGCCAGAATTGCGGTGGATATTTCACAGATGACGGCCATCCGCTTCGGCGAGACCGTGAAAGCGTATGTGGAGAGGGACGGGAGTGCGGAGAAGCTGGTGGCTCTCCCGCTTGCGATTGCGGGATGGATCCGCTATCTGCTGGCGGTCGATGACCGGGGCGAGCCCTTCGAGCTGTCGCCGGATCCGATGATTCCGTATCTTCGGGAACAGCTCAAAGGTGTCGAATACGGGAGGCCGGACAGCCTGAAGGAACAGCTGAAGGGACTTTTGTCCAACGAGACGCTCTTCGGATCGGATCTCTATGCCGCCGGCCTGGGGACAAAGATCGAAGAGATGGTGCGCGATCAGCTCGCGGGAGAAGGTGCCGTGAGAGCGGCACTGGAAGGTACCCTTTGAAGGTACCTTTGAAGGTACCAGGTACCTTTAAGATATCTTTAAGATATCTTTAAGAAAGTGTTGCGTGGAATTGTTTTTTGTAATAGTAATGCAAAGAAAATGTAAAGGTACCAGGTACCAATGTAATGGTACCTGGTACCTTTTTTCAGAACCCGAACAGCCCGGGAATCCACGTCGTCAGCGGCGGTATGTAGGCGATCAGAAGAAGCACCAGAACATTGACGCCGATCAGCGGCAGCACGGCTTTCGATATGCGCTCGATGGAAATATGCGCGATGCCGGAGGCCAGATACAGGCAAGCCCCTACAGGCGGTGTGATCAGTCCGATGACAAGTGCCATGCAGGTGAACACTGCGATGTGGACGGGCGCCATGCCCAGATCTACCATGACCGGAAGAAGAATGGGCGCGAGGATCAGTGTCGCGGGCGTGGAGTCCATAAATGTACCGACGATCAGAAGGAAAGCGATGATGATCAGAATCAGAAGATAGGGATTCTGGGTCATGGCAAACATTCCGGCGATGATTTTCTGCGGGATCTTTTCCGCTGTCAGGATATATCCGAACAGGGAGCAGGTGCAGAGAATGATCATGCAGGATCCGATGGTCTGAACGGAACTGTACATCACCTTGATCAGCTGTTTGAAGGTCAGTTCTTTGACGACCAGACAATATCCGGCCGCGTAGACGACCGCAAGAACGGCTGATTCCGTTGTCGTCACGATACCTGTGCAGATGCCGCCGATGATGAGAACCGGCAGAACCATGGTCGGAAGACCCTGGACGAGATATCTGACAGATGTTTTGAAGTCGACTCTTTCGCCCTCGGGTATTCTGCCCTTATGTTTTTTGCTGTGCGCAAGATATGCGATGTAGGCCATCTGCGCGAGGCCGAGGATGATGCCCGGTATGATGCCGGCCAGGAAGATGTTGCCGATGGACACGCCTGTCGCGGCACCGAAGCAGATGAAGAGAAAACTGGGCGGAATGATGGACCCGATGGTCGAGGACGCGACCGTTACCGCACAGGAAAAATCGACGTCATAGCCTTCTTTTTCCATGGACGGAATCAGAAGAGAGCCGAGCGCGACAGTGTCTGCTGTGGCCATTCCCTGGATGCCGCCGAACAGCATGGAAGCGAGAACGTTGACATAGGCGAGACCGCCCTTCAGGCGTCCGACCACGACCTTGGAAATGTTTACGAGCTTCAGAGTAATGCCGCCGGTATTCATGATGTCACCGGCGAGAATGAACAGCGGGAGAGCGATATAGACGAAGGACTCCAGTGAGGTGTTCATTTTCTGGGCGATCATGGAGATGGCGAGATCGTTTGTCACGATATAGGCCATCGAGCAGAGTCCCAGTGAGAATGCGATGGGGACGCCGATCGCCATAAGCACAAAAAAGATCAGAAACATTAAGCCGATTCCCATATCTCAGGCGACCTCCTTTCTTATATCACCGCCGTTTTTGAATTCAATCGCGGCATCCATGATTTTCTCCAGCGCGTAGAGACTCATCAGGACCGCGGCGACCGACCAGGCTGAGTAGATGAACTGCATGTTTGCGTGCAGGATGGAACTGACCTTGCCGGCTGCCATCCGTATGATCTCCATGTTGCCGTAGAAAGAGACGCTGACGAAGATCAGCATGAAGCAGGCACTGGCGATCTTGGCGAGGGAGCGGCCCCTCGGCGGAAGACGGTCCGTCACCATGGTCAGGGATGCGATGGAATTTTTCCGGTACCCCATGGAACATGCGAGAAATACCATCCATACAAGGAAGAAGACTGTCAGTTCCGAAGACCAGATCAGTGATTTTTTGAGGAAATAGCGGCAGATAACCTGGGAAAATGTGACGGCAACGATTCCGAACAGAAGGGCCGTCGATATGACGCCGCATATTTTAAATAAGATATCGTTGATTTTTTTGAGTATCATCCGGTTTGCTCCTTGTTCACGTCCTGTACGCATACACGATGGGTCTCTGGGCTGCTGCGGTTATGCGAAAGCAGACAGCGGAACGCAAAATCCTTTCCGCTGCCTGCAAAAACAGTTCTCACAAACGGCTGCCCGACAGCTGTGTGCCGATATCAGCGGACAGAATTGATGATGTCGATCTGATCCTGAACGCCTTCGTTTTCAGCCGCGACGGTTTCCCAGACGGGGGAGACGGCGTCGATGAACGGCTGTGTATCTTCGATCGTGTAAACTTCCTTTAAGAGACCGGCTTCTTCAAAGACCGTGCGGTACTGCATATCTTCGTTGTACATGGAATCCAGTACCTTCGGCATATATTCGGCATACACTTCTTTGACCGCTTCGGCGGCTTCCGGAGACAGCGCGTCGAGAGCCTTCTGGGAGATGGTGATGCCGGTGACGCATGCGAACATCGGAACTTCGGTCACGTAGGGAGCCACTTCGCAGGAAGATGTCTCGTTCATGCCGGTGTAGATCGCGGTCCAGCCGTCGCAGACGCCCATGTTGAGCGCGTTGTAAACATCGCTGTAGGGAACGGTGATGGGGATGGCGCCGAGTGCCTCGAGGGTGCCCATCTGGACGGCGTTGTCCATGACGCGGATGGTCTTGCCCTTGTAATCTTCGACGCTCTTAAGAACACCCTTGACCATGTTGGTCTGGCGGTAGCCCTGGATGCCCATCGTGTTGAACCAGATGCCGACATCCTGGAATTTTGCCATCAGTTCCTGACATTCAGGGGTCTCTACATAGCGGGCGAAATGCTCTCTGCTGTCAAAGATGAACGGCAAGTCAAGCACATTCCATGCCGGTTCGAAGTTTGCGAGCATGGCAAATGAGAAATGGCCCATCTGAATATTGCCTGTCTGTACATTCTGGATGACGTCCGCCTCGGCACCGAGAGCGCCGCCGAAATAGGGCTCGATCGTGACTTCGCCGTTCGTGGCTTCCTTGACTTTCTCGGCCATTTCCAGATAAACCTTAGCGGTCTCGGTCTCTTCGAGCGTGTTGGTGGCGAATTTCCATGTGACGGGATCAGCGGCAAATGCTCCGACAGCTGTGGCGGAGATGGTCATGATACCTGTGAGGACGAGCGCCGCGATTCTGTTCATTCTACTCTTCATAATAGGACTTCCTTTCTCTATAAAATTTGTAGATGTATGTTTGTACGGCAGACGCCCTGCCGCAGTTACCGTTTTTAAGGTCGCTTATGCTTTTAAAGAGGAGCGGCTTTTTCAGATGCGGTTATTGGCATTGCAGACCCGGATCCACTCGCGGACTTTTTCCTTTATGGCATCTCTCACGGGTTCCATGAGGTCCGAGATGTTGGTTCCGTCCCAGGTCTTCATCCGTTCCCGCAGTGTTTCCACATAGCAGCCGTGCAGGAGTGTTCCTACGTTGACTTTGGCCATACCATTGGCAATGCATGCGCGGACGGTATCGTAGGGCACTCCGGTCCCGCCGTGAAGAACAAGGGGAATGTTGACATGTGCGTGAACTTCTTTCAGACGCTCCAGATTGATGCGGGGCTCTTCCTTATAGAAGCCGTGGGCTGTGCCGATGCCGACTGCCAGGGAATCGACGCCGGTTTCTTCCGCCATCGCGACTGCGTCTTTTACCTGAACCAGATAATCATCGCCTTCATATGTGCCCTCCACATTGCGGCCGAGGATTCTGCCGATCTCCGCCTCAACGACTACGCCGTGGGCATGTGCATACGCGACCACTTCCTTTGTCTTGGCGATGTTTTCTTCCAGCGAGCACATGGAGGCGTCGATCATGACCGAATGATAGCCGCTGTCGACAGCCTGCTTGCAGAGCTCCACGGAAGAGGAGTGATCCAGATGGTTGAAGATGTGCCCGCCCGAAACTGCATGGGCGGCAGCGCCGATTGCGCCGAGATACGGAAGTCCGATGGATCCGGCGACGCGCATGTTTGATGCCGTGTAGACAATGGCCCGTTCCTCCGCGGCGGCCTGTACGATTGCGCCGTGTTCCCAGATATCGGAATAATTGAAAGCGGGAATCGCGTATCCTTCTTTTGCAGCCGCCTCTATCACGTGATTATTGTATTCTGGCATGTGATGGTCTCCTTGTTTTGATAAGTATCATTAGCGATTGAGGAACGATCATTAGCTTTCATTTGGCTTTCATTTAAAATAAATGTAACAGATATTCAGGGGCCTGTCAATGAAAAATGAATGGATATGATAGGAAAAACAGCTCAAATGATAGTGTTGACTTTCATTTAAAAGTACCTTATACTGAACGGGAAATGAGAAGTCATAAACTGGGAACGGCGGTAGAAAAGACTTATGAATAATATCAATAAAAGACAGAGCGAGATTTATTACCTTCTGAAAGAACACGGCAGCATGCTTGTCAAGGACATTATCCCCCGGTTCCCGGTATCGGCGGCGACAATCCGGAAGGATCTGACAGCCCTGCAGGATGCGGGAATGCTGATCCGCACTCATGGAGAGGTCCAGCTGGCGCAGCAGACGAATCCCGTGACGCCCTACGAGGCGAGAATCGGCCTGAATACGGAAGCGAAAGAGGCGATCGCGAGGCGGGCGGTCGAAGAGATTCATGACGGGGACAGCATTATCCTGGATTCCGGCACCACGACGATTGAGATCGCGAAACTTCTGACGGACAGGGTCAATCTCACGGTGATCACAAATTCTCTTCCGATCGCCATGACGTTCAGTACAAGCCAGGTGTCGGTCACCCTGGTCGGCGGCATTTTTCTGGGAAGAAATCTCTCTGTTCAGGGGCCTGATGCGGAGGAATATCTCCGGAAAATCGTCGTGGACAAAACCTTTATTTCATCGCCGGGAATACGCAGCCAGTACGGACTGGTTACATCGCATCCGCTGGAGGCGAGCATTAAAAGGCGCATGATTGAATCCGGGAGGACGATTTATGCGGTCCTGGATTCGTCGAAGCTCGCGAGAACCAGCGTCCATCCGTTTGTGTCGTTTTCGGAAATCGACTATCTGATCACGGAACGCCCGGTCGAGGATCCGGCTCTCCGCCAGACGCTCGCAGAGGAAGACGTGAAAATCCTGCTGCCCGATTAAAACAGGCGGGAAACCGCAGCATTTTTTATATCCATACCGAAGCGGCTGCCGCACCAGATGCCTGGTGCGGCAGATTTTTTTTGCTGAAATTCTCTCTTCGAAATGATTTTGGTTCCGGAAAGCGGATTGCATCCTTGAATGAAAATATTGTGGACTGAAACGATACGATATGATATTATATGAAATAATTAAATTTCATTTACTTTCGTTTTTCTTTATTTCAAAGATAGATTTGTCCCTGTTAACATATCATATAGACAGTCAGGGAGTGCCCAATGGAATATCTGATCGGCATCGACATGGGAACTACCAATACCAAAGCAATTGTTTTTGACACAGAAGGAAACCAGACTGCCGCAGCTTCGCTGCCCACTCCGACGAAGCATGTGGAAGGAGGCGGCGCCGTTTATGATCCGGAAACGGAGTGGCGGAATGTCTGCCGTCTTTTGTCTTCGTGCGCAGAGCAGCTGGAAGAGACGAATGGAAGAGGGGAGCGGAATAAAATCAGAGGAATCGCCGTGACCGGGATGGGAGAAGCGGGCGTTCCGCTCGATCAGGACGGCCATCCGCTGTACCCGGTGATCGCCTGGTTTGATCCAAGAACCCTGGGGAGTGCGGAAGAGCTCCGGGAAATGCTCGGAGATGAAAAAATCCTGCAGATCACGGGATTGAAAAATCAGTATATTTTTACGGCAAACAAGCTTTTGTGGCTGCGGAGAAACGAGCCGGACGTCTTTGGGCGAATGAAGCTGTGGCACTGTATGCCGGATTATATTTCGTATCGGCTCTGCGGCAGTTCGGCAATGGATTATTCGCTGGCCTGCCGGACTATGCTGTTTGACCAGAACCGCGGGACGTGGTCCGGAGACATGCTCGACGCGGTCGGACTCAGGGAAGAACAGCTTCCGGCGGCCGTCCCCGGCGGCACGAAAATCGGGACTCTCCGTGGAGAAGCGGCCCGGGAATGCGGCCTTCCAGCCGGAATCGGCGTATACGCAGGCGGTCACGATCACATCTGCGGAGCCCTGGCCTGCGGCGTATGGGACGCAGATTCTCTTCTTGATTCTTCCGGAACCGCCGAGGAGATTCTGACGGCGACGACGGACAGAGACACCATGCGGCTTTATGGGCGCGGAGGGTATAACTGCGGATATCATGTCCGTGCGGGAAGCTATTATATCGCGGGCGGCATTCCCGCATCAGGAGCTTCGGTGGACTGGGCCGCAAAGGTATTTCCTGATAACGGGGGATCCGGGGATCCGCTTGCCCGCGGCCTTCTGTTTCTTCCGCATCTGCGGGGAAGTTCTTCACCGGAGAGGAGCCGGGTGTCGGCTGGCGTCTTTCTCGGGCTGCGGGATTATCATACGCATGCGGATCTGCGGCAGGCTGTCTGTGAGGGCGTCTGCTTTGAAATGCGGCAGATGATGGAGCGGATCAGCCGGCCGAAGAGAATCGTCTCTATCGGCGGGGGAACAAAGAATAAGCGCTGGCTTCAGACAAAAGCAGACGTGACGGGGCATCGCATAGAAGTGCCCTCCGTGCAGGAGGCCACGGCACTCGGGGCCGCCATCCTTGCCGGAATCGGCAGGGGGATCTACAGGGATGCGGAGGATGCATTTGCGCACACTTACCGGATCGGAGAGGAGGTCTTCCCGAATCCGGAGCTGACGGAAGAATATGACGCGTTATTTTCCGTTTTTCAGAATATTGATATGGCGATACGGCCGCTCAGCGCGGATATCGCCCGTTTGAAGAAGGAGGATCTCTGAGATGAAAACGATGAAAGCGGTTGTTGTCACGGATGTCGGGAAAGTGGAGATCAGAGATGATGTCCCGATCCCCGAGATCACGGATTACGAGGTGCTGTGTCGGAATCATGCGTGCGGCATATGCAGCGGGACGGATTTTCAGATCATTAACGGCACCCTTGAAGAGGAGGCAGGATTCTGCGGGTATCCCGTCGTTCTCGGGCATGAGGGCGCCGGAGAAATCATCGCGGTGGGAAGCAAAGTCCGCTATCTCTCTGTCGGACAGCGCTGCATTCACTCTAATCTGCGGCCGGATGTCGGCAACGGTTATAAAAAGGCGTACGGCGGCATGGCGGAATACGGGATCGGCGTCGATTTCCGCGCCATGGTGGAAGACGGCCTCTGCGATCAGGAACATCTGCCTTTTGCCGGTAAATTTCATACATTTCCGGACTGCATTTCCTATCAGGATGCGGGGCTTCTTCTGTCTCTTTCGGAGTGCCACTCAGCAGCGAAAAATTTTGGCGCGAAGGAAGGTGACAGAGTTCTTGTCTACGGCGCCGGCCCGATGGGAACGGCTCTCTCTCTGTTTATGCGGCTGAGGGGCATCGCACACCTGACCGTGATTGACAGTGTGCCGGAGCGGCTTGAAAATGTGAAGCGGATTGCCCGCGCGGACCGCACCGTGAATTTCGCCGAGACACCTGTGAGCGAAGCTCTGAAGAATGAAAAATTTGACCTGGTGGTGGACGCAGTCGGAAGCAGGAATATCCTGATGGAAGGGAGCTATATGCTGAAGCCGGGCGGCAAAGTCTGTTCCCTGGGCGTCCTGAAAAAGGCTGACCGCGAGGTGGCCGTGAGCCGGCTTCAAAACAATACGTGTCTGCATATGTTGAATCAGCCGTACGGAGAATATGCGATCATGGACGATACCATCGAGATGATCGTGCGCGGCGATATAAGGCCCCGCGATTTCTATTCTCATGTGGTCTATTTTGAGGAGATCGACAGGGCGCTCGACCTCGTGAGGAGCCGGAAGGCGCTGAAAGTGGTGCTGGATTTCGGTACCAGGTACCTTTAAGAAAGTGTTGCGGTAAACTATTTTTTGTAATAGGATTGTAATGGTAAACGGTACTTGAACAGGACCCGGACTTTTCGAAGTCCGGGTTTTTATTTAGAAGAAAAGCCCGGTCTTTTGGGAGGCTTCTGGCACATGTGTGAGAGCCCTATAGCCTCTCTTTGATGTTATAGCTGCTTATACAGCTTGGTTAACAAAGCAATCTCA
>CACXFM010000243.1 GCA_902766955.1 uncultured Lachnospiraceae bacterium
GCTTACGTAGTCATCACTCGCGTAATCATCGCTGGCATAATCATCACTGGCGTAGTCATCGCTCGCGTAGTCTTCAAGGACATTTTCAGCCGTGCTTTCGCCGTCAGCGTCATCACTGCTGTAGGCAGCGTTTTCCGCAGCTATAGTGGTATCTAGTTCCTCCTGATCATTCATCGGTTCCTGAGAATTATCTTCAGCATCAGACTCATTTGTTGAATCATCATAAGGCTCTTCTGCGTTGACGGCATCGTCTGTCGGCTCTTCCATGATGTCGTCACTATCGTATTCGTCATCGACATAATCGCCGTAGGCATCCGGCATCTCATCATCTTCCGCCAGCGCCTGCTCTGCATCCGACGATGCCTGGTCAGCGGAGGTCTGGCCTCCGTCCGCGTGTTCCTCTCCTTCTGCGGAAACCGGACTTTCCGCCTCTGAATCCGTCGGTGAAATCACGTCGTCCGGATTCTTCGGGATCACAATCTCGCGTCCGTCCGGGGCGAACATCTGCAGGAGCGCCGCCGGCGTCAGCGGATCTTCCGATCCCCAGAAATAGATATAAGGGTCGTCCCTCGTACCGCTGCCGTCTAAGAGGACGGGCGTTTCCTCGGGTTCATAGCTCTCCGGTTCTTCCGCCTCGGAGATCACTTCCTCATCGGACTCAGTCCCGTAATCGTCGCCGTAATCCCCATCATTCGTGCCGGATGATGGTCTCAGGGTTTTGAGCCTCTCCAGAATCTTCTCTTTGGTTTCCAGACTGAGCTGCTTCTTTTCCAGATCCACCTGGTCCTTCTCGTACTGGATTTTCGTCAGCGTCGTGTCATACGTAAAAAGCACGTCTCCTTTTTTGACTTTGTCGCCCACGGATACTTCCACGGACTTCACAGTCAGCGTATTGGATAAAAACGCGCTCTGTATGCGGTCCGCCCGCACGGTTCCGGATGTATAGTTGGTGGATTCAAACAAATACGGATCACTCATGACCTCTTCATAGAGATCCGACACACTGATTACCTTGACCGGAGAAGTATTCATGGTCCTGTAGGCAACCAGTCCGCCGTAAACGCCTCCGCAGGTCAGGGAGGCTGCAAGGATCCCCACCAGTATTCTCTTCAGTGTCTTATTCACCGCCGGTCTCACCTCCGCTCAGCACGCCGTCAAAAATGTGATATACAGTATCCGCATAACCGGCTATATTGGCATCGTGTGTAATCATCAGTATGGTTGAGCCGCTCTCATGCAGCTGCCGGAACAGCTCCATGACCTGTTTGCCCGATGTCGAGTCCAGAGCGCCGGTCGGTTCATCGGCCAGAAGCAGCGTCGGCTTTCCGACAATCGCCCTGGCGATGGCCACTCTCTGGCACTGTCCTCCGGACAGCTGGTCCGGGAAGAATGTCATTCTGTCTTCAAGTCCCACGGTCTTCAGCGCCTCCGCGGCTCTCCTTCTGCGCTCCTCTTTTTTAACATTTCCGAACAGAAGCGGCAGGGCGACGTTGTCCAGGGCATTCATCTTGGGAAGCAGATGAAACGACTGAAAAACAAATCCGATCTGCTTATTGCGGATCTCCGCCAGCTGATTATCATTGCAGGAGGCGATCTCCTTGCCGGAGAGCAAATAGCTCCCCGAAGTCGGCACATCCAGACATCCGATGAGATTCATCAGTGTGGTCTTCCCTGATCCGGACGGGCCCATAATCGCGACATAATCGCCCTCGCGCACATCCAGATTCACATTTTTCAGGACATGCAGCGTCGATTTCCCCATGGGGTAGTCCTTATTGATGTTTCTCATCTCAAGTATCATCCGACCGCTCCTTCAAAACCGCCCGCATCGCCGGCGATATCGCCTTCATCCGTAAAGTCTTCACCCTCAAACGGGTCAAATTCCTCTCCTTCGCCGATATCTCCCGCTGCGCCGTCCTCGTAGTCAAAAATCTCTTCATCCTCGACGAAATCACCGTCTTCCCCGAAGCCGCCGTCATCGATAAAGCCGCCGTATTCTTCCATTCCGAACTCGTCCGCGCCTCCGGCCACTTCCTCAAGGCCTTCAATCTGGGAATCCTCTCCGGACTGGAAGGCGTCTTCCGAGTTCTCATTGCAGGTCATGCCTGTCTCCAGATTATCCGACGGGAACGCGATATAGTCGGTCTCCGAGAGGCCTTTCTCAATCACATAAGTATCTTCGGTCTCGTCATACTCACCCAGCGTGACAGACCGCTTCTCAAGCTTGTTGGCGCTGTCTTCCGCCCATACCCACGCGTCGCCGTCGATGTCATTGATGAATCCCGTGGCCAGCCGGATCTTGCCGTCCGGATCCGGCGTCCCGTCGTCGACCCGCATATAAACATGCTGCCCGATAATGAGGCCGTCCAGATCTTCGATATCCACGTAGAAGGTGTATTTTGAGGTCGACTGCATTTCATCCGTCTCGCCTGTAAATGTATCCGTCTGCGCCTGCTGGGGATTTTTATAATCCACCTCGGATACTTCCCCGGACCAGGAGACGCCGTTCTCCGTGCGGGAATAGATCTTCATGATATCTCCTTCCGAGACGGCTCCCCTGTTCTGTTCATTAATCGTCCCTTTGATCCGGTAATTGTCGATCTCGACGATTTTGATAAAGGCAGAGCTGTCGTCCTCTCCGGTTCCCGTATCATAGCCCGTATAACCGGTATCCGCATCTTCTTCGTCGGTACTGCCGCCGTAAGCGCTGTCCGCCGTTCCGGCCTTTGTGATCCTGCCGCCGAAGGGCGCCTTGACCTGTACGTCTGTCACGGAGTCTTCGAGGGACTTGATTTCCTTCTCTTTCTTTGAAATGTTATATTCTTTCTCCTGAATCGCCAGTTCCTGCTCGCGGATCGTCAGGGAATACTGGAGCTGCTTGTCGGCGGAAGCCTTCTTCTGGGCCTTCTCCAGGTTTTCCAGCGTCTTCTTCTCGGACGCCAGGTTTGCCCGGTCGATCTCCAGCTGAAGGTTCTCCGTTTCAATCGTGTCCTTCATGTCCTGAGCATCATATTCAAAAAGAACGGCCCCCGCCTCGACGATGTCGCCTTCTTTTACATTAACCTTGGCCACCTTGCGCCCGGTATCCTTACTGATTGACTCTTCTTTGCCGGTACTTACGATTCCGACAAACTGCTGGTGCTGCATGATGTCCGTCAGTCCCGCCAGCATGGCTACTGACTGCACATGCGCCGTCCTGTCGGTGGTACTGCCGCAGCCGGCCAGTCCGCCGATCATGCAAAGTGTCAGAAGTATTGCTCCCGTCCGCCTCATCAGATGTTTCCTTCCTGTCATTTATGCTTGTTTTATAACAGATTTTTCAGATAAAACCGACGAAACGGCAAAAAGTGCAGATTCAAAAACCGCAGACTTCCGCCAATGTGCCGGTATGTGTTATTATACGCAGATGAGTGTGATTTTCGTGTGAACGGATTAGAGTTGTACTGACTGACCGATTATGCTAAACTCAACTCCATAGATTTACGTTTTAACAGAGGGATATATGAGAACAGCCATTATTACCGACACTAACAGCGGCATGCTTCCTTCCGATGCGGAAGAGCATGGGATTGTCCTGCTGCCGATGCCGATCATTATCAACGGCAAAGAATATCTTGAACATATCAATCTGACCCGTGAGCATTTCTATCAGCTGCAGGCTGAAAATGCGGAGATCCAGACATCCCAGCCTTCCGCCGGGGATGTCATTGATCTGTGGACCGATCTTCTGAAGGATTATGACTCAATTGTGCATATCCCGATGTCCAGCGGTCTCTCCGGTTCCTGTGCGAGTGCCATGCTGTATGCGCAGGACTTTGGCGGACGGGTCCAGGTCGTTGACAACCAGCGGATCTCCGTCACCATGCGGCAGTCCGCCCTCGATGCGAAGGTGATGGCCGAAAACGGCATGACCGCCGCCGAGATCAAAGAGGTCCTGGAGCGGACCCGTTTTGACTCGCACATTTATATCATGGTCGACACGCTGAAGTATCTGAAGAAGGGCGGGCGGATCACTCCGGCCGCGGCTGCCGTCGCGGGCGTCCTGCATCTGAAGCCGGTTCTCCAGATCCAGGGTGAAAAACTTGACGCGTTTGCCAAGTGCCGCGGCATCAAAAATGCGAAAAAGATTATGACCGAAGCGGTGGAAAAAGGAATCCGCGAGGAGTTCGGCGGACTTGACGCCTCTCCGAAGGGCGCCTGGATCGGCGCCGCCCACACGCACAATGAGGAGGCGGCCAGACAGTTTGTGGAGGAAACCGCCGCCCATTTCCCGGGATTCGATATTCATATGGATGAGCTGCCCATGAGTATCGCCACCCATACGGGACCCGGCACGCTGGCGCTGACCTGCACCAAAGTGCTGCCGGAAGGGGTCCAGTATCCCGCATCATGAGCGGCACCCGTACAGGTTCCGCCGATACCTGATCAATCATGACCATAGCAGACGAAAACGCCCGCAGGATTTGCTCCCGCGGGCGTTCTTTTTTTATTTTTCGTTGATATAGTTGACCAGGCCTCCCGCACTGATGATCTTCTGCATGAAGGGCGGGAAGGGCTGCGCCTGATAGACTTTGCCGCTTGTGTGGTCGGTGATTTCTCCCGTGTCAAAATTGACTTCCACATCATCTCCCTCGGCGATCTCGGCCGCAGCCTGCGGGCATTCCATGATCGGAAGCCCGATATTGATCGCATTTCTGAAAAAGATGCGCGCGAACGTGTCCGCGATGACGCAGCTGATGCCGGCGGTCTTGATCGCCAGAGGCGCGTGCTCTCTGGAGCTTCCGCAGCCGAAATTCTTCATTCCGACCATGATATCGCCCTCATGGACTCTGCCTGTAAAAGTCGGATCAATATCGACCATACAGTGGGACGCCAGTTCTTTTGCGTCTGTCGTATTCAGATACCGGGCCGGGATGATGACATCCGTGTCAATGTTATCCCCATACTTGAAAACTCTTCCATGTGCATTCATATTACAGATCCTCCGGTGATGAAATATATCCGCTCACGGCAGACGCTGCCGCCACGGCAGGGCTGGCCAGATAGACCTCGGAAGTCACATCGCCCATGCGCCCGATGAAATTGCGGTTTGTCGTTGAAACACATCTTTCATGGGCCGCGAGAATACCCATATAGCCGCCGAGACACGGCCCGCAGGTGGGCGTCGAGACGACCGCGCCCGCTTCCACAAAGATCTTCAGGAGACCCTCCTCGAGCGCCTGCAGATAGATGGCCTGCGTCGCCGGAATCACGATGCAGCGGATACCCTTTTTGACCTTTCTCCCCTTCAGCACCTCCGCTGCGGCGCGCAGGTCACTGATTCTGCCGTTCGTACATGAGCCGATCACAGCCTGGTCGATCACAATCTTCTCACCGATGCTGCGGACGGTTTTCGTGTTTTCCGGCAGGTGGGGGAATGCCACCGTGGATTCCAGTTCGTCCAGATTGATCGTCACTTCGCTGTCATAGACGGCATCTTCATCCGCCTCATAGATGACCGGCGTGCGGGAGGAATGCTCTTTCATATATGCGAGGGCAATCTCGTCCACCGGGAAAATGCCGTTTTTGGCGCCGGCTTCGATGGCCATATTGGCGATCGTCAGTCTGTCATCCATGCTGAGAGCGGCGACTCCCTCCCCGGTAAATTCCAAAGATTTGTAGAGCGCTCCGTCCACGCCGATCATGCCGATCAGATGGAGGATCACGTCCTTGCCGCTCACATAGGGGCGGAGGGAACCCGTCAGCGTCACTTTGATGGCGGAGGGAACCTTGAACCATGCTTTGCCCGTCGCCATGCCGGCGGCCATGTCGGTAGATCCCACGCCCGTGGAGAATGCGCCGAGCGCTCCGTAGGTGCAGGTGTGCGAATCGGCGCCGATCACGCAGTCTCCCGCCACGACGAGGCCTTTTTCAGGAAGCAGGGCATGCTCGATGCCCATCTCGCCGACGTCGAAATAATTGGTCACTTCATGTTTTGCCGCAAATTCCCTGACGCATTTGCAGTTTTCGGCCGACTTGATATCCTTGTTCGGGATAAAATGATCCATGACAAGCGCGATCTTGTCCTTGTGGAATACGTCGCTTATCGTCATTTTCTCCATCTCTCTGATGGCGACCGGAGTCGTGATATCATTCCCCAGTACGAGATCCAGATCCGCCTCGATCAGCTGCCCCGCCTCGACGCCGGGCAGTCCTGCGTGCGCGGCCAGAATCTTCTGTGTCATCGTCATTCCCATACGTTTGTTCCCCCGTAACAAGTACATAAAGAGCTTGCTTATCTTCGGTAAAAAAACGGAGGAGCTTATTACGAGGCTCCTCCGTCTGTCAATACTTCTTTTATTCTGTCTGATCCGGAATATGCTCCGCTTTTTTCAGTTATTGATCAGCTTGTCATTCTCACTCCAGCTGTACAGAGAACGGATCTGCTCGCCGATCTTCTCTGACGGATGCTCGGCTGCCTTTCTTCTCAGAGCCTTGAAATGGGCCTTGCCGCCGGCTGCGCTCATGTCAAGCAGGAAATCCTTGGCAAATGTGCCGTCCTGGATGTCGGCAAGCACTTTCTTCATGGCTTCCTTGGTCTCGGCCGTAATGATCTTGGGTCCTGTAATGTAATCGCCGTATTCGGCAGTGTTGGAGATGGAGTATCTCATGCCCGCGAAACCGGATTCGTAGATCAGGTCGACGATCAGCTTCATCTCGTGGATGCACTCGAAATATGCGTTTCTCGGATCGTAGCCGGCCTCTGTCAGAACTTCGAAACCGGTCTGCATCAGCTTTGTCACGCCGCCGCAGAGGACAGCCTGCTCGCCGAAGAGGTCCGTCTCGGTCTCTGTGCGGAATGTCGTCTCGAGGATACCTGCGCGGGCTCCGCCGATGGCAGCGCCGTATGCAAGTGCGCGGTCCAGAGCCTTGCCGGTCGCATCCTGTTCAACCGCGACAAGCATGGGTGTGCCCTTGCCGGCCTGATACTCGGAACGGACAGTGTGGCCCGGAGCCTTCGGAGCGATCATGGTCACGTCGACATAAGACGGCGGAACGATCTGGCCGAAATGGATATTGAAGCCGTGTGCGAACATCAGCATATCGCCTTCCTTCAGGTTCGGGGCGATATCCTTCTTGTACATGGCAGCCTGCAGTTCATCATTGATCAGGATCATGATCACATCCGCGATTTTTGCAGCCTCTGCAGCTGTATACACCTTGAATCCCTGTTCCTCGGCTCTCTTCCATGACTTGCTGCCCTCATAGAGACCGATGACGACATCGAATCCGGACTCCTTGAGATTCAGTGCGTGCGCATGGCCCTGTGATCCGTAGCCGATGATCGCGATTTTCTGGCCTTCCAGTACGGACGGATTGCAGTCTTCCTGATAATAGATCTTTGCCTGTGCCATAATCATAACTCCTCTCTCGATGGTAATGTAATGTATCTGCGGCCGCTGCCGCTTCCGATACATAATCTATGCAAAAGGGATCCCCCCAATTACAATCTTTACAGATAGGTAATATCATTTGCGCCGCGGGACAGGCCTGTGATGCCGGTTCTCGCAACCTCGACGATTTCATAGTCGCTGAGCATATCGAGCAGGGCCGAGAGTTTCGACTGCGAGCCGGTCAGCTCCACGATCAGCGAATCCTTCTGGACATCGACGATATTGGCGCGGAAAATGTCCGCAATTCCGATAATGTCCCTCCGGTTCGACATATCCGCCATCACCTTGACCAGGATCAGCTCTCTGTCGACGGAATTGTTCGCCTTCAGCACCTTGACGTTCCTGACGTCCTCCTGCTTCCTCAGCTGTGCCACGATCTGGTTGAGCACCAGGTCGTCTCCCCTGCTCACGATCGTCATGCGGGAAATCTTCGGATTTGCCGTCACGCCCACGGTCAGGCTGTCAATATTATAAGCTCTTCTGGCGAAAAGCCCGGCGATTCTCGATAAGACACCGGATGTATTATCTACGAGCAGCGACAAAATGATTGTATCCATAGTAATTCATATCCTCCAGCGAACGCAAGAACAATTGTTACCATTGTACCTCAGAAAATGCATTTGTCAATCAGTTAGAATTCAATTGAAAACAGACAAATTCACTCTTCAAGGAGATACCGGATGAACTGCACAGCGTTTTCCCCGTTCTTCGCCCCGTTCAGAAGTGCGGCTTCCGCATCCGGAATCCCGGTCTTCAGCGCCTCGAAACGCGCGGCTCCGGTAAGCGGGACCCCGTACATGTCATCCGCCGCGTCGGGAAACAGATCGGGCAGATACTCTTTCACGGGCTTTAAAGCTCCCTGCTGCTCCAGAATCTCGATTTCACCCGGAGGCCCGACCAGAAGATCCAGATCTCCGGCCGCGTACTGCACGGAGAGCTTCATCATATGCCGTGAGTTGGCCTGGAAGAGCCCGTCCTCGAGACTCACGGTCTCATATTTCGATTCACATCCGAACAGTTCTCTCAGTTCCTCTTTCATTTCCTTCTTCGCGGCCTTATCCAGATAGCCGTCGATAAACACCGCGCTCATCACGGATTTCTGATGCGGTCCGAATATGGTCACGAGGAGATAGACCGCAAACGAAGCGATAATGCCGAGTACGATCACGGTCGGGAGATAATACTCCGCGAAATGCCTCAGCTTCTTTCTGAGCGGCATTGTTTTCCAGTACTCTTTCTCCAGTTCTCTGTCTTTATCCGCCATACAGCACGCTCCTTGTTCAATCCATCCCCATGTCCGTCAGCCTGCGGATGACTTCCATGCACATCCTGCCGTTGTGGTACGGGCATTTCCAGGGCTCCACAATCGGCTCCTCCGCCGGCACGCCTTCCTTCGTCACATACCAGAACCACTCGGATCCCTCTCTTTTGTCCGCCACGTATGTCCTGATGAAGTCCCAGGCACTTCTGGCCGCTTCCAGATATTCTTTTCTGTCAGGCCGCTTCTGCCAGCCGTTCAGGAAACCGGTCACCGTCTCCGCCTGCACCCACCAGATCCGGTCCTCCTTGACGGTTCCGTTCTCCGCTTCCGCGGGCAGCGACCTGCCGTCGAAGGCCTCGCGGTATACCTGGTCCGTCATCGCCTCCGTGATTCTGCCGATCCGCTCAGTCAGCTCTTCATCGCCGAGAATCTCCAGCGTGCGGTCCGTGAGCCAGGCCGTCTCGATATCGTGGCCGTAGGAGTACAGGTCGATCAGGCTGTTCCAGTCCGCGTCGAAAAACACCTCCTGGCGGCGTTTCACGGGATTCCAGACCTTTGACTCCAGACTTTCGAGAATGCTGATGATGGATTTGCGCACTTCCCGGTGTCCCGTCACCCGGTACAGCTCCGTGTACGCCTCCATCACATGCAGGAGTGTATTCATGGTTCTCGCGGCCGACACGCCGTTCTCCGACAGCTTCTCATTGGAAACCGGGCGGAAACTCCTGTCGAATGCCTCCAGGTATCCGCCTTCATCGCGCATCTTCGTCTCGATCAGATGGTAGAGGGCCTCCGCCTCTTTCAGCGCCTGGCCGTCACCCGAGGCCTCGTAATAGACGGACAGCGCGTAGATGGCAAACGCCTGATTATAAGTGTGCTTGGTGGTGTCAAGCGGTTTTCCGTCAAAGGTCACGGACCAGTAGACGCCGCCCTCCTCGCGGTCCATGCAGTGTTCCGTGAGAAAACGGTATCCCCAGTCCGCATATTCAACCAGCTCCGGATCCTTCAGCATCACGGCCGCCTGTGAGAAAAACCAGGTGATCCTGCTCATCAGGATACAGCCCTTCACCGCTTCGCGCTCCACCTCCAGATCATATCCGACGTAACCGAAATAGCCGCCGAATCTGTCATCCTTCAGTGCCTTCCAGAACGGGATCAGTTTCTGTTCCAGATGTTCTCTGACTTCTTCTTTCATAATGCCTCCTCATACCCGGCGGCGCCTTAAAGCCCCGCAAGATAGTTGATAAACTGCTGCGCCGTGCGCCCCGACACGCCTCCGTGGGAGATCTCCCACTTGTTTGCTTCCTCCAGAAGTTCCTGCTCGCTCAGCGTGATTGACGGATAGCGCTCCGCAATCCCTTTCACGATCTGGCGGAATTCCTGCGGCGAAGGCCTGAAGTAGCCGATCTGGACGCCGAAGCGGGCCGCAAGGGAGAGCTTCTCCGCCATCGTGTCCGTCCTGTGGAGCTCGTCGTCCCCCTGGATCTTGTCCCGCCAGGTCTCCCGGATCAGGTGTCTTCTGTTGGAGGTCGCATAGATCACCACATTCTCCGGCTTCGTCTCGATTCCTCCCTCGATGACGGCCTTCAGGTATTTATACTCCGTCTCAAATTCCTCAAAGGACAGGTCATCCATGAAAATCACAAACCTGTAATTTCTGTTTTTAATCTCGGAAATCACGCGGGGCAGGTATTCGCACTGGTGCTTATACACCTCGATCATCCGGAGCCCGCGCCCGTAATACCGGTTCAGGATCGCCTTGACGCTGGTCGATTTTCCGGTTCCCGCATCTCCGTAGAGCAGGACATTATTGGCCGCCCGGCCGCTGACGAAGGCTTCCGTGTTGGCGATCAGCTTCTGTTTCTGGGATTCATAGCCGATCAGATCCTCGAGTACGACATCGCTGGTGGCCGTGATCGGTTCCAGAATACTGTCCGCACCGCCGCTTCCGATCCGGAAGGCCTTGTTGAGACCCAGCTTGCCGACGCCGTAGGACCGGTAAAAATCCGTCACGATCCGGTACATCTCGGAGGCATCCGCTGCCCCGGCCAGGGAATCGCTTAAGGCCCTCACCTTTTCGCTGACGCTTGTATTGACGATTCTGTCCTTTTTGCCGACGGCCCGGTAGTTTTCGATAATGGAAAAGCAGTCGATGCCCAGCGCTTTCTCAAGCGACGAGAAGTCGTAGGAAAAAAGCCGATGGAATATATCCAGGTCGTTTTCCGCAAAGTGGTTGACGGTGCCGTTCACCGCCCCGCTTTTCTCGGAGACCAGCGTAAAGGGCGTCTCGGTCATGGCCAGCAGGTAGGCCAGATAGTTATGCCACAGATTATTGTCAAACCCGTATTCCGTCGCGATATCGAGAAGCCGGTTGATCTCATCGAGAATCTCGCCGATCAGCCCCTCTTTCTCGTAGGTTCCTTCATGAAACCGGTAGCAGATATCCGACAGACGGAACAGAATACTGTCGCGGGGTATCTTTCTGTAAATAATCAGTTTCGATGTTAAGCGGTACATATATCCTCCATTTCCTGACAGGGCTTCCTCATAAGGAAAGCATTCTCTCAGAGAGAAAAATCAAATATCTTGTTTCCGAAATGCTCCTTCCGGTAAGCCATAATGATCGCGGCCATCTCGGGACGGTTCAGCTGTCCCAGACATGCGACGGCCATTGCAGCATCCCCGTCGCTTTCCGGAAATCCGAGTCCGCACAGCTGCTTTAAAAGGTCAGGCCTTGCGGCTTCCCCGAGGATTTTCACGATCTCGCCGTAGTGTCCGCGGATCATTCCCAGATAGTTCCCGCGGGCTTCTTCATCTGCTTCCGGAGGCAGAGCCAGTCTGGAGATCAGCATCTCGGCCCGGCAGATATCCGGATACCAGCGGGAAATCTTTCTGTCATATTCCCTGTAGTCATAGAGCTGCCCCCCTCTGCCGAAGCCTCTTAAGAGATCTTTGGTCAGATAGGGATTGCCGGACGGGATGTGGACCCGGTTCCCGTCGCTGAACATTACATCCCGCAGGGCGCATCCGGCAAATGCGTCCGTGCCGATCCTCTCAAGTCCGCTGCCGGTGCGAAGGCTCTGGATCCCGCACCGGAGGAATGCCATGCTGCCGATCTCCGCGACTTCGTCCGGCAGGACCGCCTCCCGCCCGCCACCTAGCCACCTGTGCAGACGAAGCCGGCCGCCGTCCCCGAGTCTCTCATAGAGACCCGTGCGGTCGGTAAAAAACACCGGGTTGTCCGGCCCGACACGGATCTCCGTGATCCCGGGAGATGCACTGTACATATTGCGAACATTGCTGAAAAGGCCCTCCGGAATCACTCTGACAGACGAAGGCAGGAACACGCTGCGCAGCCGTTCTCTCCCGTTAAAAACGCCCTGTGCGATTTCCTCCGTGCCCTCCCGCACGAGGAATTCCCCTGTCTCATTCCCCCGCTGCAGACCGGAAAGCACCTGTTTTCTGTAAATGCCGAAGCCGTCGGTCTCATAATACCGGCTGCCCGGCGCGAACGTCACCCTGCAGGGAAGGGACTCCGCTCCGCGGATTCTCTTCACGCTGGCGGGAATCACAAGTTCTTCCAGAGACGTGGCGGCAGCAAAGTCCTCGCCCAGTTCCTCCACGCCTTCCTCCAGAATCAGCGTCTTCAGCTCCACGCACAGTTCGAACGCGTGCGGCAGAATCCTGCGTACGGATCCGGGCACGCGGATCACCTCAAGGGACGAACCGTGTGCGGCAAATGCGTGTCTTGCGATCTCCGTGACGGGCAGTCCGCCGGCTTCACGGGGGATGTCGGCTTCCCGCCCGTCTCCCGTGTATTCGGTCACCGCCGCGCCGTCGTACGTCTCCCGCCACCGAAAGGAGCAGTTTTCCGCGGCTTCCCGGTCACTCATTTATGCCTCTCCTTTTCTGAAATTCTGAACCATCTCAAGGAGCTCGGCACTCCTTTCGTGCAGCATAAACCGCTTCTGATAACGGAAGTAGGTATCGCACCCGTACTCCGATATGAAAAGAGCGGCATCCGGGTTCATGGTCATCTCGGAAACTGCCACGAGCATCTCGTTTCCGTCGCCGAACGCCGTCTCGATAAATGCAAATGCATGCTCCAGCTTTTCCGCAAGCTGCCTGCACGAACTCTGCAGATCACCGGCCTCCTTCTCGAAGGACTCCTTCAGGATCCGGAACTGGCTCTCCGCGCTGTCCGCGGAACTGACCCGGATCTCCCTGATCACGGAATCCGCGAAGACCGACGGATACATCAGTCTCCTCTGCTCCCGCAATGTGACGCCTCTGGCCTCCCGGAGCGCTCTCAGTTCTTCCTCCGACGCCTCGGCGATCGCTCTCAGCGCCCCGGCCGCACCGCCGGAACAGGTGCCTGTTCCCAGGTCGTCCCGGATCGCGCGGAGCTTGGGCAGAAGGTCTTTCAGCTGCTGCTCCTTTTCCGCCGCAGCGGACAGATCCGGCAAAAGAGCGCCGATCAGGAGCTCCGTCACCGTGAGCCGCTCATCAAAGGGCGCATTCTTTGCCCGCGCAAGGATCTCTTCATCCGTCTCCCCGAGCAGGATGCCGTCGATCCTATAGTCTCCGCGGTACTTTGCGTACAGGTCGAAATAGGTGGCAAACTCTCCGGCCACCCTCGGATGACGGATGTACTGGCTGATCAGGCGCTCCGTCACGGGATATCCCAGCTCCTCATACATAATGAGCGCCTCCGACAGATCCTCCCAGCCTCTGGCCGTGACATAGCGTCTGCCGCGCGCATCCTGCTCGACGAGATAGAAATCTTCCTTTCTGATCTCGAGATAGGTCCTGACGGCTCTGTGCAGCCCCTTCTCGGCGGCGTAGCGCTTCCAGATGCCGTAATCCGCCTCCACCTCCAGCACTTTCAGGCGGTCCAGCGTCACAATATCGAACTCCCGGACGGAGCGGTTGAAGGCAGGGGGATTGCCCGCCGTCACGATCACCCAGCCGTCCGGCAGCCTGTGATTGCCGAACGTCTTGTACTGCAGGAACTGCAGCATGGACGGCGCCAGCGTCTCCGAAACGCAGTTGATTTCATCCAGGAACAGAATTCCCTCCCGCCGGCCGCTTTTTTCCATGGTCTGGTAGACGGTGGCCAGAATCTCCGACATGGTGTATTCGGATACGTCGTATTCCTCCCCGCCGAACGTCCTGTGGACAATGAAGGGCAGGCCGAGCGCGCTCTGTCTCGTGTGATGGGTCATCGAATATGCCACCAGCGCAAGATCCAGCTCCTGCGCCAGCTGTTCCATCACCGCTGTTTTGCCGATGCCCGGAGCGCCTGTCATAAAGACGGGCCGCTGCCTCACGACGGGAATCCGGTAGTTCCCCATGCTGTCTTTCATCAGGTAAATCCTGACGGCTCTCCTGATCTCCTCTTTTGCTTCTTCAATATTCATCTGTGACTCCCGTTGATTTAAGAATCCTGTACTCCGCCCAGGCGGGCAGCTCCGGCACCTTCACCCGGTCTCCCACAAAAACAAAAGCCGTCCTGTATACGGGTCTGACTTCGGGGAAGCGGCCGAAGCCGTCGGTAAAATACAAAAGCCCCCTGAAATCGTGAAATTCCCCGCTTTTAATGTGTTCGTCAATTCTGTCAAAGACCGGCCTGAAATCCGTCCCTCCCGCACCTCTGATCTCGATGGATTCCATGTATGCGGTAAATGCCTCATCATCCCGTATGGTGACCTCGCTCTGAATCTCGCAGTCACACTGGATAATATGCAGGTTCATCGGATTTGTGAAAACGCTGCTGTTTTTCAGGATTGACCAGGTCTTGTTCAGAAACTCTTTCAGTACATGCCCCTGGCAGGAGCCGGATGTATCGAGCGCGATCACAAAGTCGCAGATCCTCCTGGCATCCCTGTACTCGAGCGGTTCGACAAGCGGCATGTTCCGGTAGAGCGAAAGCCCGTACGTATAATAGATATAATCAAACTCGTCGGGATTCACTTCCACAACCTCGCTCTCCGAGGCAAACTGCAGAAGGAATTCCGTGTAATCATAGTCGTCCCTGTCCGGCCTGCCGGGATACCGGACTCCTTTGCCGGCCTGTTCTCCCATGCTTCCCCTGCGGGACAGATTGGCCACCCTGGCGGCCTGCTGCACCCGCAGCCACTTCTCGGGCTGCTTTTCCATGCTGTCGGCGGCAGACTTTCTGGAATAGACAATCCTTCCTTTTCCGCCTCCACCGCTGAGCCAAAGAGAATGCCGGTCCATCCGGAAGAGGTCCGCCCTCCGGATGACGGCCTTTGCCTCCGGCGATCCCTTGGCAAGCCAGTGACAGATCTGCTCGGCGGAATCACTGCCGGCATACTCCGTCACATCCCGCAGAATCATGCTCCGCTCTTCATCGTCCGGCAGGCGCGCGGGGGGACCCTCCGCCAGATCCAGGACCGCTTTTTCCGCGGCCAGATCCGCGGCCAGATCCCAGGTCTTCCGCTCCTCCTCCGGATGAAAGGGGTGCAGGAGGACACAGTGAAAGATCATATGCAGATAAGCCCGGACCAGTCTGCCCTCCTCTTCTCCGAACAGCGCGATCACTTTCTCCGGATCGGCGTAAACCTGCGCGCCGTCCGAAGCCAGGGCGCAATCCGCGTAAAGCTCACTCCCGCTCTGCTCTTCAGATCCGCCCTTCTCCGCGCTCCTGAAGGTGACCGGCATCAGCAGAAGCGCCCTGTTAAAATACGGCATAAAAATGACGAGACGGTCCCTGACATAGTCAAGAATCTGCCCCGCCAGTTCCTCTTCAAAGCTGCGCTTCATCCAATTTCCTCATCCCCGCGGGTCAGGAGCCAGTAGGCGCCCATCGTCCGGCCGGGCGTCTCCGTGACATCATCTGCCAGATAGGCCTCAAGCGCCGCACCGGCAGGCTGCCAGCTCCTCGCTTCTTCCACATCGTCAAATTCGATCTCCGCATACCAGAATTCCGTCGGCATGCCCTCATCCACGTGATTGACCTCCAGGTGATGCCCGTCCGGAAGCAGATAGGTCCTGCGGGTCTTCGGAATCAGCGGCCGTCCGATCATGTCGCAGACTTCCAGATATTTCTCCTGTGTGACAGAGAACTCGATCTCCTTCCGGGCAAGGCCGGTCCCGGACTTTAAACAGAGCACATAGTCCGTCGGGCCTCCCTTCTCCGCTTCCTTCCGGATCCTGACAGTCGGCCTGACGGTCAGGTATCCCTGTTCCATATACTGCTCCATGACAAGCGGCAGGTCTCCGGGCGGCCATCCGTCCACCATCCATTTTCTCTCGATTTCCATCGTCTACTCCTCCCAGCCGTCCAGAACCTTGTAGATCACCAGGATGCTGCGGACAAACTCACCGTCCTTCAGCGGGATCGTATCCGCGTCCGAGGCGGGCGGCAGCATGGGATCATCCTCCATCATCTCCAGTTCGATCCAGCTGTGCGCGGCGAGGTTGGCATTCCGGAGTACATCGTCCACGGAGTCGCCGTCTGCCTCACACTGTTCCAGATCGGGAAATTCGGCATGATAAGTTCCGTCAGGATTTCTGCTGACTACGGCAGGATATATAAAGCGCATATCGTTCAGTCCCCATTTCCGCCTTTCGAAAAAGGCATTTGATATAAACGAGTATAGCATAGATTCCACTTCATACAAATGCCGATTTACGCAACATGATTTTCTGATTTTGTGTTATGATGATGCCGGGGTTGCGGGAGTTTCACACAGAGACGGAGCAATCCCACAGCCTGACCTGAAAGGATCTGTACATGGACGGAAAAGAACTGGCGCTCGCCGTCATCGAACGCCTCAAAGCCGAATACCCGGATGCACACTGCACCCTTGATTACGCGGATGCCTGGCAGCTGCTTGTCAGTGTCCGCCTGGCTGCCCAGTGCACGGATGAGCGTGTTGACAAAATCACGCCTCTCCTCTACGAGAAGTATCCCGATGTCAGGGCCCTGGCAGACGCGGATCCCGCCGACATCGAAGCAATCGTCCGGCCATGCGGCCTGGGCCGCAGCAAGGCGAGGGATATCTCCGCCTGCATGAGAGTGCTCCGCGACAAATATGACTGCCGTGTGCCTGACACCTTCGAAGAGCTGCTCGCGCTCCCGGGCGTCGGCAGAAAAAGCGCCAACCTGATCATGGGAGACGTCTTCGGAAAACCGGCGATCGTCACGGATACCCACTGCATCAGGCTCAGCAACCTGATCGGCCTCGTCGACGGCGTGAAGGAGCCCGCAAAAGTAGAGCGGCTGCTCCGCGCGATCGTGCCGCCGGAAGAAGGCAATGACCTCTGCCACCGCTTCGTGCACCACGGGCGTGCGGTCTGCATTGCCAGAAGACCTGACTGCCGCAGATGCTGCCTGCGGGATATCTGCCGATACGCCGCAGAGAACGGATATGCACCCGATAAACAGGAAGGAATGTAACGATGTCATCATCTTCCGGATACAGAAATACCGATTATCAGAAGACGCTGAAGAATTACAGACTGGATGCCGTGAGCCTTTCGGACCAGATGGAGGGCGCCGTCAGTTTCCGCGGTCTTTTTGACGAAGACTATTCCTGGGACCAGATGTTTTCGCGCCACGCCGAAATCAGTCCCGAAGCGGAAATCAGCGAGCGCGCCGACGAAGTCACGGCTCTCGCGGAGAAATCCGGCAGGTCGATCGCAAAAAAAGCCTGCGGGAACCTGGAGGAAATGATGCAGCACCTCTCCGGCGGAGATGAGTCGGGAGCAGACTTCCTCTTCCATCTGCTGAACGATTATTATATCCCGTCCCTGACGGAGAAAAGAGAAGCTCTGGCCGCCGAGTGCGAGCGGCTGAAGAGAAAGAACGAGGAGCGGCGCGCCGATCTCAGAATCACCGCGGAAGAGGCTGCCGGCGCATCCCGTCTCGGCGGAGACCGGGAGGTGCGGGCCATCCGTTTTCTCGGAGATGCGGACGATTACCTGATGTATTTTGCAAAGCAGAGACAGAATGAGAATCTGATCCGCGTGATCAGCACCATTCTCTCCTACTGTGCAAAGTCGCTCCCCGACAGCCCCGGATCTCCCGCTGCCCCCGGTCTGCAGAATCCGGATAAAGGGACCTCTCCCGGGGCCGCCCGGCAGGAGGTCACGCTCTCCTTCCCGAGACGGTGCACCATCACGACAGACGACGGCGAGCGGTACTCGGTGGCGGTCAGCGACGGCATCGACCGCTATTTCTCCGCCGATCTGACGCTCACGCAGGCACTCAGTGCCGCAGAAAATCTTATGGGCCGCGTCTGAATGCGGCTCATCAAAAGACAGGTGTTTTCAAATGCATGATTATGTGATTTCCTCAAAATACAAGCGCTTTGATGCCGCTTTTCTCAAGAATCTGGCGATTATCTCCATGCTCGTGGACCACACGGCTCTGGCGCTCCTCTATAACAGCTACATCAAGCTGAACCTTCCGCTCACGCGCGGATCGTTTCAGCATCACCTCTATACCCTCTATAAAATTCTTCGCGGCTTCGGCCGCCTGGCCTTCCCCATCTTCTGCTTTTTCCTGGTCGAAGGCTTCATCTATACGCACAGCCGCATTCAGTACCTGATCCGGCTGGTCCTGTTCGGAATCGTATCGGAGCCGGTATTTGACCTGGCGCTCCGCGGCTCGTTCCCCTACCCAAAGCATGAGAACGTCATGTTCGAGATGGCCCTCGGCCTTCTGATGCTCTGGGTGTTCGAATCGGTCGAGCGGCTGCCCCTGCACCCGGACGAGCTGAGGCTGGCTCTGCAGTTTGCCGCTGTCGTCCCCTTCATCGTGGCCGCACAGAAGCTTCATCTGGATTACGGGTTCAAGGGCCTCCTCCTGATCCTGCTTCTCTATGCGCTCAGATCGCAGCGGCTGCTCCAGTGTATCGGAGGCGCCATCTTTATCAGTCTCTGGGAATGGCCGGCAGTCTTCTCCTTCGCGGCACTGGCTCTCTATAACGGGCAGCGCGGAAAACAGGCCAAGTATTTCTTCTACATTTTCTATCCGGGACACCTTCTGCTTCTCACTCTGATTTCGCAGTATCTCACAAAAGCCGGATGACAGACTGACGGCACGCCCGTCACATTGAAAAAAGAGCCGCTCGGGCGGCTCTTTTCCTGTCTTAAGCGCACCTGCACCGGCAGTCATCAGAACTTGGCGATGCGCTCCCCGTTATTCTTCACGATCGTTTCGGAAGGAATGATCCCTCTGACACAGGAGGTCGGATAGATCATCGAATGCTGTCCGACGACCGTCCCCGGATTCAGCACGGCATTGCAGCCGACTTCTACCCAGTCACCCAGGATGGCGCCGATCTTTCTGCGCCCGGTCTCATAGGAATTCTCACCCTTTACCACGATGTTGGTCCGGTCGGCCTTGATGTTGGACGTGATCGAACCCGCGCCCATGTGCGCGTGGAAGCCGAGGATCGAATCTCCGACGTAATTATAATGCGGCACTTCACAGTTGTTGAAAATAATGACGTTCTTCAGTTCCGCGGAGTTGCCGACCACGCAGTGGTCGCCCACAAGCGCATCGCCTCTGATGAAGGCGCCCTGGCGCACCTGCGTGTCCTCACCGATAATGCAGGCGCCGCCGATATAGGCGGAGTCGAAGACTTTTGCGGACTTTGCGATCCAGACATCCTCGGCTACCTGTTCATAGCGGTCTTTGGGAAGCTCATGGCCCAGCTTTATGATCAGGTCGTGGATACCCGAGAGCGCTTCCCACGGATATGTAAAGCCTTTCAGATACTCTCCCGCGAGCGATTCGCCGAGTGTAAAAAGATCTGTGATTTTCACCTGTTCCATCTGTGCCATCAGTTCCCCCTCCTTTATTGATCTGTTTTTGATGATACTTTCCTTCCGGTTTTTCCGGATGGTTTCCTGTAATATGCTGCTGCCTTGTCATAGAAAGTGCGCATGGCGTACTGGTTGCGGAGCGTTTTGACCGCGTTTGTGCGCCGCGACACAAAGCCCTCCAGCTTCTGCATATACTCCTCGGTCGTCACGGTTCCTTCAGCAACGCCCGTAAGACCCTTCTCCCAGCTGGCGGTCAGCTCGGGGCTTAAAAGCGAGCGGATCGACTGGTCCACCACGTCGTAGACCATTTCGCCCAGCAGCTCGGGCGTAATCACCTGGGTCTTCTTATTGAGGTTCAGATACCGGATTTTCACGAGCTTGGCCAGGATATCGGCCCGGGTCGCACTGGTCCCGATCCCGGATCCCCGGATCTGTTCCCTTAAGGAGTCGTCCTCGATCAGCTGGCCCGCATTTTCCATGGCCAGGATCATGGATCCCGACGTATAGCGCTTCGGAGGCGTCGTCTCACCTTCCTTGATGCCGAAGCTTTCGGCAGTGAGCACATCCCCCTTCCGCAGTTTTTTCAGCTTTTCTCTGCCTTCCCCGGCGCCCGCATCAGCGCCCTCTTTTCCGTCCTCCGCCGCAGCCGTCTCTTTCTCCGGGATGCCCGTGACCTTCAGATACCCCGGATCCTTCAGTTCCCTCGCGCTCACATAAAAACGCTCGGACCGGCAGAGGATGACCGCCTGGATCTTTTCATACACGGCAGGCGGATAGAAAATCGCCAGAAAACGGCGCGCGATCAGAAGGTAGACATCGCGGGACAGCCGGCTTAAGCTCCTCAGCACGCCCAGTCCCTGGCCCGTCGGAATAATCGCATAGTGATCCGTGATCGCCTTGTCGTCCGTATATCTGGTCGAACCGATTTTTTTCCAGGCATCTCCCGCCAGGACTTCCGCTGCCGCGTCCGAAACCTCGCCGACCCCGCTTAACCCCTGTATATTCCTGCGGATCTCCTTTGCCACGGCCGACGAGAGAACTCTCGCGTCCGTGCGGGGATACGTCGTCAGTTTTTTCTCATACAGTTCCTGCGCGATTTTCAGCGTCTGGTCGGGAGATATTTTAAAGCGGCGGGAGCAGTCGTTCTGCAGCTCCGCCAGATTATAGAGCATGGGCGGATTCTTTTTTTCCGTCTTCCTGCTTATGCTTTCGACCTTTGCTTCGGGATGCGGCGACTCCGCCGTCATAAGAGCGATCAGAGCTTCCGCGTCCTTTCTCTCCCGGAACCCGGTCTCCCTGTAGAGCGCAGGCGAGTTTTCATACGCGCTGCCCGGGGACACCTTCCATTCGCCCTCGATCCCGTCAAAGACGCCGATGACCCTGTAGAACGGCTGCCGGACAAACGCCCTGATCTCCCGCTCCCTCCTGACCACCATCCCGAGCACGCAGGTCATCACCCTGCCGACCGCGACGGCTGCCCATTTGGCATTTCTGTAGTCGGCGATCGAGTTCCCGTACTTCAGGGTCAGGACCCTGGAGAAATTGATGCCCATGAGATAGTCTTCTTTGGCCCGGAGATAGGCGGAATCGGACAGATTGTCATATTCGCTCAGGTCCTTTGCCTCCCGGATCCCCCGCCTGATCTCGTCCTCCGTAAAGGAATCGATCCAGACGCGCTTCCGCTCCTTTTTCTTCACGGACGGATCGGACATCATCTCGACAAGGCGGTAGATGTATTCGCCCTCGCGTCCCGAGTCAGTGCAGACATAGATCCGCTCCACGTCATCTCTCGCAAGCAGTGAGGAGACGACCGCAAACTGGTCCGCCGCATCCGGAATCACTTCGTACCGGAAGGTATCCGGCAGAAACGGGAGTGTATCGAGCGACCATTTCTTCAGCGCCGGATCATATGCATCGGGGTAGCTCATCGTGACCAGATGCCCGAAGCACCAGGTCACAATGTAATTCTCCGTCTCCAGATAACCCTTCCTGTTTCCGCCCGAAACTCCCAGAGTCTTCGCAAATTCTCTGGCCACGCTGGGCTTTTCCGCTATAAACAGCTGTTTTCCCAAATGCCCCTCTTCTCTTTCTTAAGTCCGTATGGTGAGTATTACTTGTGAGAAATGTAGTGCAGAGCCGTCAGCATCTCCGCGCATTCCACGGCGCCGCCGGCTGCGCCCCTCAGCGTATTGTGCGAGAGGCCGACAAACTTCCAGTCAAAGATAGAATCTTTGCGGAGGCGACCGATGGAGACGCCCATGCCGCCCTCGTAATTGACGTCGAGCATGACCTGGGGACGGTTGTCCTCCTCCAGATACTGGATGAACTGCTTCGGCGCGTGCGGAAGCTGCAGCTCCTGCGGCTTTCCTCTGAATTCCCTAAGCTTCGCGATCAGTTCTTCTTTCGTCGGATCCTCGCGGAAATTGACGAATACGGTCGCCGTATGGCCGTTCAGAACCGGGACGCGGATGCACTGGGACGTGATCTTCAGGTCGCCTTCCGCCTTTACGATCTTTCCGCCGGAAATGCTGCCGAACACGCGCAGCGGTTCCTGCTCGGACTTCTCCTCTTCCCCGCTGATGAAGGGGATGATATTGCCCTGCATTTCGGGCCAGTCTTTAAAAGTCTTGCCGGCTCCCGAGATGGCCTGATAGGTGCTGACCACGACCTCTTTGGGGCCGAATTCCTTCCACGCGGCCAGTGCCGGCGTATAGGACTGGATCGAGCAGTTCGGCTTGACGGCGATGAAGCCGCGCTTCGTGCCGAGGCGCTTCTGCTGGTAAGGGATAATCTCAAAGTGCTCCGGATTGATTTCCGGGATGACCATGGGGACGTCTTCCGTCCAGCGGTGGGCGCTGTTGTTAGACACAACCGGCGTCTCCGTTTTGGCATACTCTTCCTCGATCGCGCGGATTTCATCCTTGGACATATTGACCGCGGAGAATATAAAATCCACGTCCTTGGCCACGCCGGCCACATCGGCCACATCGCGGATGACCAGGTTCTTCACGTTTTCCGGCATCGGCTCATCCATTTTCCAGCGTGAACCGACCGATTCTTCATAGGTTTTGCCCGCACTGGAAGCGGACGCCGCGAGCACGGCCACCTCAAACCAGGGATGATCCTTCAGAATGGTGATGAATCTCTGTCCTACCATTCCGGTTGCTCCCAGGATACCGACCTTCAGTTTCTGTTCCATGATTCTTTACCTCCCCGCCCTTAAAGAGCCTGCATGATTATATTCCGGTTCAAGAGATACCGGAGAGAAAAGCCTTCGCCCCCGCAATCTCCGCGGGCATGCCGCCCGGCGCGCCTTTGGTGAGGCGCTTACTGACACAGCTTTTCAGTGAAATCGCCTGATAAATATCTTCGTCAAAGCTTTCGGATTCCGCCCGGTATTCGGCAAGCGGCAGCTCGTCCATACTCACGCCCAGGCTGATGCAGCGGAGCACGAGCCGGCCGATCATGCCGTGCGCATCCCGGAAGGGAACTCCTTTGCGGACCAGATAGTCCGCCGCGTCGGTCGCATTTGAAAATCCCTGCTGCGCGCTGCGCTCCATCCGCTCTTTGTTGAACGTCATGGATCCGAGCATGCCGGTCATGAGCGTGATGCAGCCCTTCGTCGTGTCAATCGCGTCGAAGGTCATCTCCTTGTCCTCCTGCATGTCCTTGTCATAGGCCAGCGGAAGGGCCTTCATGGTCACGAGCATGGAAGTCAGGGCTCCGTATACGCGGCCCGTCTTGCCCCTGATGAGCTCGGCAATATCCGGATTCTTCTTCTGGGGCATGATGCTGCTCCCCGTCGCATAGGTGTCATCCAGCTCCACAAATCTGTATTCGTTGGAATTCCAGATGATAATCTCCTCCGAGAGTCTGGACAGGTGCATCATGATGATCGAGAGCGCGTCCAGATACTCAATCACGTAATCGCGGTCGGACACGCCGTCCATCGAATTCTCACAGGGCCGGTCAAAGTCGAGCAGCGATGCCGTCATCTCCCGGTCCAGCGGATAGGTCGTGCCCGCGAGTGCCCCGCTTCCCAGCGGACAGACATTCATGCGGTCCCGTATGGACACGAGGCGCTCATAATCCCTCCTGAACATTTCGAAGTAAGCCCCGAAATGATGGGCCAGCGTCACGGGCTGGGCCTTCTGCAGATGCGTGAAGCCCGCCATATACGTATCCGTGTTTTCTTCCATGATCCGGCACACGGTACCCAGCAGCGAGGCGATCAGTTTCTTCGTCTCATCAATCTCGTCGCGGATATAGAGGCGCATGTCGACGGCCACCTGGTCATTTCTGGACCGCCCGGTATGCAGCTTTTTGCCGGCATCCCCGATGAGCCCGATCAGATTGGCTTCGACGAAACTGTGAATGTCCTCGTAGTCTCCCTCGATCTTCAGATCCCCGCTCTCCGCTGCGGTCCTGATCCTCGTCAGGCCGTCCCGGATGAGAGCGCCCTCTTCCTCCGAGAGGATTCCCTGCGCCGTCAGCATGGCGGCATGTGCGAGACTCCCCCGGATATCCTGTTCGAAAAGACGCCTGTCAAACTTAAGCGACGCGTTAAATTCATTGACAAGCTCATCTGTCTGCTTCGTAAACCTGCCGCCCCACAGCTGTGCCATACTGTCTCCTTCCCGTTTTGTCAGCCAAGCAAAATTTTCCGTTAATTATAATACCGCGTCAGATGATGCGCAAGAAAAAAGAATTACAGTTTCAGGTCGTGTCTCTTTGAGAACCGGCATCCGCAGTAGTCCTGTCTGTACAGCCCGTACTCTGCGGACAGCTCCACCGACCGCTGGTATCCGCCCTTCTTTTTAAAGTCACAGGGCAGCCATTTTGCTCCCCCGGCAGACTCCTCTGCTTCCTCCCCGATCGCGTTCAGCTTCGCGGCATTCTTCAGGGGACTGATCGTCAGGGTCGTCGTAAAGAAATCATACGGTTCCTTTTCTCCCGTCTCCGGATCCGTATGTCCGGCCTCTGCCAGAGCGGCGGTCTCGAAGAGCCGCAGGCGGAAACAGCGGGAGCATCGCTCCCCGCCCTCCGGGCAGTCCTCATAGCCCCGCACGGTCTCAAAAAACCGCTCCGGCTCGAAGGGGCCCTCACAGAATTCTACCGGGTGAAGATGGGGCTGTTCCCTGATCAGCCTGGCCAGCTCGTCAGCCCTCTTTCTGTATTCATCCGCTTCCGTGATGTTCGGATTATAATAATAATCCGTAATCCGGAAATACTGCGACAGATACTCCAGCACATAGGAGCTGCAGGGCGCGCAGCAGCTGTGAAGAAGGAGGCGCGGCACGCGGCCCGCCTCCCTGCATGAATCAATAATCCTGTCCAGTTCTTTCTGGTAGTTTCTCATTTTCTGATTCCGAGCCTCCTGAAAATGACAAGCAGTCTCGTGCCGCCCGGTATTCTCTTCATCTCCTCGTCGGAGAGCTGGGCAAACCGGTCATAGGCAATAAAGTACACGATGATTCCGATCAGAACCGATGCCGCCATCAGGACGGCGCTCGTGAGATATCTGTCAAACACCTGCGGGAGCAGGAGCTTCGGAGCCCAGTATACGGCCGCGACGAAGACGCTCATGACGATCGCCGCAAGGAGGGGCGCTCCGAGCTTCCGGAGCTTGTAGCTGTAGCCGCAGTACTTTCTGATTGCCAGTGAATTCAGAACCATGACCGTCAGCGGATAGAAAGTCATGGCCACGACGATGCCGTATACATGCCATCCGAGGAAACGGACCGAAATATAGGTGACCGCCATGTTGACGGCCAGCGCGATCGCCGCGTTCCGCACCGGTACGGAGGGGTGTCCCAGACCCTGCAGCACGCCGTTTGTCACCGTCGATACGCTGTAGAAGATCACGGAGATGGCACCGAGCGACAGCATTTCTGCCGCTACCGCGACCGTGATGGCCCTGCCCGGATAGAGAACGTAAATCACCGGATAGGACAGAATCGCAATGCCGGCTGCCGAAGGAATCGCGATGAAGAGGGTCATCTTCAGGCTCTCGTCGATCTTGGCCATCACGTCCCTTTTTGCGCCTTCGGCGACCGAGGTCGCCACTGCCGGGATCAGGGCCGTCGAAGTGGCGGACGCCAGCGCGATCGGAATATTGATGATCGGACGCACGCGGTATCCGTACAGGCCGTAGAGGATGCTGATATTCCCGGGCGTATAGCCCTGTGCCGACATCAGATTAGTGAAGATCACCTGGTCCACGACCGCTGTCGCGTTGTACACGAAAGTCGCCAGAATAATCGGCGTGCACATCATGAGGATGACCCTGAACACTTCGCCGTAGGTCTCGTCATTTCTGTGCCTGTCCCGCGCGATTCTCCCGTGAACCTTCCTGCGGTTGATGCTGTATGCGAGAAGCATGATCAGAAGGCCCGTGACGACGCCGGCTCCCGTACCGATTGTACCGCCGGCCGCGCCGAACTTGCCCTGCATGTTGCTGTCTCCCAGGTAAGGTCTGGTGAGGATATACGCCATCAGAACCGAGAACACGGCATTCAGGATCTGTTCCGCGATCTGGGAGACGGCCGTCGGCTTCATGGTATTATGTGCCTGGAAGAAGCCCCGGAATACACCCAGGAAACCGGAGAGGAAAATGGTCGGCGCGAGCACCCGCAGGGCAAGCACTGCATCCGGCTGTTTGGTGAGAATCAGCGGTGCGCCGAAAAACGCCACCAGGGCGCCGATGCCTCCCGCGACCGTCACATAGATCAGCGCCGCTTTAAAGACCTTGAATGCATTTTTATATTCCCTGACGGCAAGCCTCTCCGCCATGACCTTTGACACGCCGCTGGGAATGCTGTAGGAGGCAATCAGGAGAATAATCGTATACCACTCATATGCATACTGATAATATCCGTCACCGAGATCACCCATCAGGCGGTGAAGCGGACTCCTGTAAAGCAGCCCCACCACGCTCGACACCATCTGCGCCGTCATCAGAAATGCAGCCTGTCTGACGATCTGTCCTCTCTTTGACTGAGCCATGTTTTATGATCCCCTTTAAGTCATGCGGGCTTCTGCCATTCAACCGGCGAAATGCCCTGTGATATGAGATAATTGTTGCATCTTGAGAAAGGTCTGCTTCCGAAAAAGCCGTTATAGGCGCTCAGGGGCGACGGATGTGCCGACTCGATGACCAGGTGCTTCGGGTTTGTGATCATGCTCTTTTTCCGCCTGGCCTGTCCGCCCCACAGAATAAAGACGAGCGGCCGGTCTTCCGCCGCCAGAACGCGGATGGCGGCATCCGTAAACTCCTCCCACCCGATTCCCTTGTGGGAATTGGCCTGGTGCGCCCGCACCGTAAGCACCGTATTCAAAAGCATCACGCCCTGTCTCGCCCAGTGAGTCAGATCCCCGTCCCGCGGGGGCGGGCAGCCGAGATCCGCCTGCATTTCCGCGTAAATATTCTTAAGCGACGGCGGTATGGGCACGCCCGGGTGTACGGAAAAGCACAGCCCGTTTGCCTGGCCCGGCTCATGGTAGGGATCCTGCCCCACAATCAGAACCTTCACCTCTTCAAGCGGCGTATATGAAAACGCATTGAACACATCCTTTTTCGGAGGATAGACCGTACAGGTCCGGTACTCATTTTTCACGGTCTCATAGAGCTTTGCATAATAAGGTTTTGCAAACTCTCCCCTGAGGGCCTCCTCCCACGCTCCGCTGATTGCCATGTAAGACTCTCCTTTAATCCGCGTCCGTCAACGCACGGGAACCTTCCGTTCCTCAAGATAATCCTTGACTTCATCAATCGAGAGCTCACGGAAGTGGAACAGTGACGCCGCGAGTGCCGCATCCGCTCCGCCCTCCGTCAGGGCTCTGTAAAAATGTTCACAGGTTCCCGCTCCGCCGGAAGCGATGACCGGCACCTCCACGGCATCGGAGATGGCGCGCGTCAGCTCGATATCGTAGCCGGCTTTCGTCCCGTCACAGTCCATGGAGGTAAGCAGGACTTCGCCCGCTCCCAGGGAAACCGCCTTCTTCGCCCACTCGACCGCGTCCATGCCCGTATCCTCGCGTCCGCCTTTAATATAGACATTCCAGCCGGAGCCGTCGGAACGCCGTTTGGCATCAATCGCGATCACGATACACTGGTTGCCGAACCGCTCCGCGCCCTCGCGGATCAGGTCCGGATTTTTGACGGCGGCCGTATTGACGGACACTTTGTCCGCGCCTTCCCGCAGGATCTTATTCATATCCTCGACCGTACGGATGCCGCCCCCGACCGTAAAGGGAATGAAGACCTGCTCGCCCACTCTTCTCACCATATCCACAACCGTGTCGCGGCTGTCGGAAGAAGCCGTAATATCGAGGAAGACCAGTTCATCCGCCCCCTCGTCATTATAAGCCCGGGCCACCTCGACGGGATCTCCCGCATCCACGAGGTTCACAAAATTCACGCCCTTGACCACGCGGCCCGCATTGACGTCAAGACAGGGAATGATTCGTTTCGTCAGCATCTTTCATCCTCCTCTCACCGGACCGCCACAAAATTCCTGAGAATCATAAGGCCGATATTTCCTGATTTCTCGGGATGGAACTGCGTCGCGTACACCTTGCCCTTCTGCACGGAGGCATCAAAGAAATTCTGATACTGCGTCACTGCCTTCACGCAGTTTTTGTTCTCCGCCTCGCAGTAATAGGAATGTACGAAATACACATAGGACCCGCTCGGGATCTCCTTCAGAAGATCGCCGCCATTCATCATGTGGATCGTATTCCAGCCGATCTGGGGGACTTTGAACCCGTCTCCGCCCCGGAACCTCCGGCATTCCCCGTGAATGATTCCCAGGCCCTTCACGCCCGGGCTCTCCTCGCTCCCGTCGTAGAGGAGCTGCATGCCGACGCAGATCCCGAGAAAAGGAATCTGCTTTTCGATCACTTCGCGGATCACTTCCTCCATCCCGTACCGGCGGAGATTGCCCGCCGCATCGCCGAAATTGCCGACTCCGGGGAGCACAACATGATCCGCAGATAAAATTACCTGCGGATCTCTCGTAACGGAAACCTTTTTACCAAGCTTCAAAAATGCCTTTTCTACGCTTTTCACATTTCCGGCATCATAATCGATTATCGCTATCATCTACCAGGCACCTCCGGCGTCTCCTTAAACGGGGCATCCCTTTTGTATAGAGGGATCCGTTTTCGCTTAAAGGACATATACTGTTAAAGTATAACGCCGCCGGGCACATTATTCAACGGTTTCCTTACCGGTCCGTCGCTTCCGCCCGGCTGTTTTCAGCGCCCCGATGATTCAAGCGTAAAGTAAAAAGCGACCCCGTTTTCATAATTCCTGACGCCGCAGGACTGATGATGCTCCTCCATGATCGCCTTCACGATCGACAGGCCGATGCCCGATCCTCCGTATTCCCTCGTCCTGGCCTTGTCGACCTTAAAAAATTTCTCAAAGACTCTGCCCACGTCCTCTTCCGGGATCGGTTCTCCGGTATTGAACACGGTCGTGGTGATGATGTCGTTCTCCTTCTTCACCGTCACTTCGATCTTTTTGATTCCCTCGCAGTGATGAACGGCATTGCTCAGATAATTCGTCACCACCTCTTCGATTTTGAACTCATCTCCCCACACATAAAAGAGCTCCTTCGGGGCGAACACGACCTCCGCGCCCGCCTCGTCGATCATGATCTTCATTCCCTGGATCACGCCCCTGATGAGGCCCGTCAGTTCAAACCGCTCCATCACGACCGGATCATTGCCGAACTCCAGCGCATTAAGCGTCAGGAGTTTTTTGACCATGGTATTCATCTTGGCCGACTCGTCGATGATGACATCGCAGTAGAATTCCCTGCTCTCGGGATCGGCGGCCACATTGTCCTTCAGGCCCTCCGCATACCCCTGGATCAGGGCGATCGGCGTCTTCAGTTCATGGGACACATTGTTGAGGAACTCCTTCCTGACCTCATCGATCTGCGTCTTTCTCTCATTGTCCTTCAGAAGCTCCGTATTGGCCGTCTTCAGCTCGGATACGGTTCTTTCCAGCTCGGAGGACATCTTATTAAAGCTCGTCCCGAGTTCCCCGATCTCATTGTGGTCATGGCCCGTATATCTGGCCTCAAAATCCAGGTTCGCCATGCGCTTCGCCTGTCCGGTCAGCTGTACGATGGGGCGGGTGTACCGCTTTACGAGGAAATTGACAAGAACCACACTGAACACGATCACGGCCGCGCCCACGATCAGGAAGAACATCAGCGTCAGGTTGACGGAGGTCCGGATACTGTCGAGGGAGGTCTGCATCAGGAAATAATCGCCGCATTCCAGCTGCCCCCACATCTCGATGAATTTTGCATTGGGATGCTCCTCGGTCGTAATCTGCAGCGTATAATAATCCCCCTGGTCCAGAATCTGGATATCGTTCAGGGAATAGCCGGTCACATAACTGTACAGGCGCATGAGGTTTTTTCTGGGCTCATGGCTTGTGGAGGACAGCGAATCCAGCGTACTGGAGGCCACGGTGATCGTAATATTATTATTATTCAGGAGTTCCTTCACATCATCCGAAGACGTGATCTCATACTGGGTCAGACTCACGAGCTTGTTGTAGGTCGTGATCATTTTGCCGATTTTGGCGTGTCTGTAGAAAGGTTCAAGCCAGATTCCGGAGACCACGCCGACAATCAGAAGGGCAAGAATAATGATCAGTGCGATCATCATGGAGAGTTCCCACCGCATCGAATGCCGCCTGGCAAAAAATCCGCCCCCGGATTTCGTCAGATCTGTCCTGTTCTCTTCACTGCCGGAATTCAGTTTTTCCATGGATATGACAACCCCTCGAAATGAAATGGATTGTCTAATATGATATTCGTTTATTGTGAAAATTATGAGAACAAAGAGCCTCATCGGAACGAAAAGAGACGGGAGAATACTCTCCCGCCTCCTGATATGGCTTTCCCGAAAATTTTACCGCGAACCTTTGTCGTACGGTATGCCTTCCGCCTTCGGCGCTCTCGAGTTCTTCGATGTAAAGGCGAGCACCAGAAGGGAAATAATATACGGGAACATGTTGTAGACTGCTGACGGAATCTTCAGCGCCGCCAGCCAGCTGAATCCCGAGTAGACGTTGGACAGCGCGCGGAAGAAGCCGAACAGAAGCGCGGCAAGTCCGATATTGACGGGCTTCCATGAGCCGAAGATCATAACCGCGAGGGCCAGGAAACCGAAGCCCGCGACGCCGGTCTCAAACTTCCACTCACTGACGCCCGCCGTGATATACACGACGCCACCGATGCCGCCCAGAGCGCCGGAGATCAGCACGCCGGCCCAGCGCATCTTGTAGACATTGATGCCGACGCTGTCGGCCGCCTGCGGGTTCTCGCCACAGGCCATGAGCCTGAGGCCGAATTTCGTTTTGTAGAGAACCACGAAAGCGACGGCCACAGCCACCACTGCCACCAGCATGAACCAGTTGAACTGGAAGGTCCCGATTTTCACGATCAGGGACTTTTTGGCCTGGCCGTACTGGACGGTTGCGGACACATTGTCCGGATTCTCATGCATGTTGAGGGCCTTCACGATGACGGTCGCCACCGCGGTCGCCATGATATTCAGAGCGGTTCCGACCAGAGTCTGGTCCGCCTTGAAGTTGATGCAGGCGACGCCGAGAAGAACCGTATAGGCCATGCCCGTCAGGGCGGATACCAGAATGATGAGAATGACGGTGATGAAATAATTGCTGCCTGCCATGGCCTTCATGCAGAGAGCGCCGCCCAGCGCACCCATGACCATGACGCCTTCGAGACCGAGGTTAATGACACCCGAATGTTCACTGAAGCAGCCGCCCAGCGCCACCAGCGTAAGAACGGAAGCAAAGATCAGTGTATACTGAATTAATAAGATCATTCCACTCACCTCCCGCTCTTTCCTGATTTATCCCTGCGCCTGTTCAGCATTCCCGTAAGCGTGAGCTTGAAGAAAAGTACGAAGCCGCACAGGTAGATAATGATTGACGTGATCAGATCCGCAATCTGGGACGGATAAACAGCCTTGTCGAGGTAGCTGCCGCCGCTGGTGATGTGCTGGATAAAGAACGACGAGAAGATGGTGCCGATCGGGTCCAGGCCTCCCAGGAAAGTAGCGGCGATGCCGTTGAAGCCCATGGAAGGAACGGAGGACTGCGTCACGGACCACTGTTCATAGCCTGACAGGTACAGGAACGCGGCGCCTAAGCCCGCCAGTGCCCCGCCGATGACCAGCGTGAGGATGATGTTGCGCTTCTCGTTCATTCCGGCGTATCTCGCGGCTTCCTTGTTGAAGCCCGTCGCACGGATCTCGTATCCGAATTTCGTCTTGTTCAGAACCACCCAGATCACGACGGCGATAATGATGGCCAGCGGGATCGCGATGGTCACGTACTTGTTGTTGGTGAACATCTTGTCCAGTCCGGCGGACGGGATCAGCGCGCCTTTATTGACGGAGCCGATCTGCTCCGTATACGGACTCGTGCTCTCCTTGACGCCGTTCAGCAGCATGTTGACCAGATAAAGGCCGATCCAGTTCAGCATGATGCCCGAAATGACTTCGTTGACGTTTGCGTAGGCCTTCAGCATGCCTACCGCGAATCCCCAGATGCCGCCCACGATCAGGGCCATCAGGATACATGCGAACCAGGGCATGTTGAACTTCAGCGCGGCATAGAGGCAGGCGCCGGCGCCCACGACGTACTGTCCGGCTGCTCCGATGTTGAAGAGGCCCGTCTTGTAGCAGAAGTTGATCGACAGCGCGCACATAAGGAGCGGAGCCGTCTTGACCAGGGTGTTGCCCAGGTATTTCATCTGCGCCGGTTTGGACGGATAATTCCAGAAGTTCTTGATGATAGCGACGATGCCCTCGCCCGCTCCGGCCGGATTGATGGCCAGAAGGACAAGATAGCCGATCAGAAGACCCAGTACAATGCAGAGCAGAGCCGCCAGGACCGACTGTACAAGAGGAATCATAAGGAAGCTTTTCTTCTCTTTCATGACCTGACCTCCTCTCTCTTTGCGCCGGCCATATAGAGACCGAGTTCTTCGGTGGTCGTTTTCTTCGGATCCAGTTCGCCCACGATCTCGCCCTCATACATGACCAGGATCCTGTCGGACAGATTCATGACTTCTTCGAGTTCGAGCGAGACCAGCAGCACGGCCTTGCCGGCATCGCGCTCTTCGATCAGGCTCTTGTGGATAAACTCGATCGCGCCTACATCCAGGCCTCGCGTCGGCTGGACCGCGATCAGCAGCTGGTGTTCCTTGTCCAGCTCTCTGGCGATGATGGCTTTCTGCTGATTGCCGCCCGACATGCTGCGGGTGATCGTCACGGAGCCCTCGCCGGAGCGGACGTCAAATGCGTCGATCAGTTTGTCCGAGTATTCGCGGATGGCCTTTCTGTTGAGGAAAACGCCCCCGTTCAGGAACTGCGGAGTAAAGTATCTCTGAAGGACCATGTTGTATTCCAGCGAATAGTCGAGCACCAGGCCGTGCTTATGTCTGTCTTCCGGGATATGGCTTAAGAGCTTCGCCCGGTTCCGGATCGACCAGTGCGTGATATCCTGTCCGCAGAGTTTGATGGAGCCGGAAGCCAGCGGTTCGAGTCCCGAGAGGCCGTACACGAACTCCGTCTGCCCGTTTCCGTCGATACCCGCGATACAGACGATCTCGCCCTGTCTGACCTTGAGGCTGACGTTCTTGACGGCATTATTGCCATGGGCCTTTGAGGCGACCGTCATGCCGTTAATGTCAAGGATCACGTCGCCGATCTTCGGCGGCTCCTTGTCGACCACGAGCTTGACATCTCTGCCGACCATCATGCGGGAGAGATCCTGCTCGTTGGTATCCTTGATGTCCACCGTTCCGATGTACTTCCCTCTCCGGAGAACGCTGCAGCGGTCCGCCACTTCCATAATTTCGTTCAACTTGTGGGAGATGAAGAGGATGGACTTGCCTTCCTTTGCCAGGTTCTTCATGATCGCCATCAGTTCTTCGATCTCCTGCGGCGTCAGCACGGCCGTCGGCTCGTCGAAGATCAGGATCTCATTGTCGCGGTAGAGCATCTTCAGGATTTCCGTTCTCTGCTGCATGCCGACCGTGATATCCTCGATTTTTGCATCCGGATCGACGCTGAGGCCGTATTTGTCGGACAGCGCCATGACTTTCTTTCGCGCTTCATCCTTCTGCAGGATGCCGCCTTTTGTGGTCTCGACACCGAGAATGATGTTCTCCAGAACCGTAAAGCACTGTACCAGCTTGAAGTGCTGGTGCACCATGCCGATCCCGAGGTCGTTGGCATCATTCGGATTCATGATTTTGACCGGTTTGCCGTCCTTGCGGATCTCACCTTTTTCGGCCTGATAGAGACCGAAGAGGACGCTCATGAGTGTCGATTTTCCCGCGCCGTTTTCGCCGAGCAGGGCATGGATCTCGCCTCTGCGGAGCTGCAGCGTAATATCGTCGTTAGCGATGATACCGGGAAAGAGTTTCGTGATGTGAAGCATCTCAATCGCATACGGTGCTTCTGCCAAGTGAATCATCCCCCTTCCTTGTAAAAATGGCCGACAGAAGCAATTATCTGTCGGCCATTAGATTCAACATACAGGACGTACCTACTGGCCGTTCCGATGCAGTCTGGTCACATTATTTCAGGTTGCCCTGGAAGTTGACCGTTACGTTCTCCGCTGTCGGCTCGGCAGCTTCCGTGTCGTTGGAAACCGTGATTTTGCCGTTGAACATATCCGCGACGAGAGCCTTGTAATCATCCTCCGTGAAGGTGTCGTTGAATGCAGTCGTCGTAGCAAGCTGTACATAGTTGGCTGCCGGATCTTCGCCCACGAGGCCGAGGTTTTCAACCTTGCCCGCATAGTCAGCCCACTTGTCAGCCTGAATTGCCGAAAGAATTGTGTTGACGGTCGCGCCCAGGCCCTTCATGGCGGAGGTGACGCACATGCCGTCGCCGTAGTTTTTATCGATCAGAGGCTGCTGGTCGACGTCGACGCCGATCACCTTGCCGCCGGTCTTCTCAGCTGCTTCGCAGGCAGATGTGAAGATGCCGCCGCCGCATGCAAACACGACTTCCGTGCCGCCCGAATACCATGTATCCATCGCAGCCGTGATGTCCGCATCGCCGTAGAACTGGTTGCCGTATGCGTAGTTGATTTCCACATCGGATGCCCCGATTTCGGCAGCTGCCGCATCTGCGCCTTGAACGAATCCGTAGCCGTATCTGATAACGGCCGGAACCGCCATGCCGCCCAGGAAGCCGAGCTTCTTGTAGCCGAGCTTGACGGCTGCCACGCCGGCCATATAGCCTGCCAGCTCTTCCTGGTAAACTGCGCTGTAGACGTTGTCTCTCGAATAGCCTTCCTCGCCGGAAGCCGTATCGAGATCATACTGGGATACATCGAGTGCCACAAACTTGATGTCCGGGTACATATCCGCTTCTTCCGTAATGGCTTCCGCAAATGCGTAGCCCGGCATGACGACGACATTGTATCCGTCAGCCGCTGCCTTGTCGATCATGGCCGCGCGGTCTGCCGTCGAGTCGCCTTCCGGCTTGTAATACGTAAAATCTACGCTGTTTTCCGTGCAGTATGCTTTGCATGCTTCATAAGTAGTCTGGTTGAAAGACTGGTCGTTGATATCGCCGTAATCCGTGACCATTGCCACCTTGATGTCGTCCGCCAGCGCCGGTACAGCCGTGAGCGCCATTGAAGCTGTCATAGATGCAGCAAGAACTAATGCCATCGCTCTTTTCATAATTCCCTGTCTCCTCCATATCGTGTATTATCAGAAACAACATTAACTACTATGGCTATTATAACGCTCAATTCAGAAACAAACAATCAGATTTTATGCATTAATACCAAAAATCTACCCATATGGGTTTCCGTCATATAACTTTCGCGCAATCTGCACGTTCTGCGGGAAGTTTTTCCAAAACAGAGACCAAAGAAGAAAGAGTCGTTCAAACGACTCTTTGCGCGCCGGTGCGCCTGCTTTAACGGCACAATCTTATAAAAAAATGTCCGGCTTCTTGCGCGAGGCTTTCCTTCTGTTTAGAATAAAGCTGACAGAAAAAGCGGCACTTAAAAAACCGGGCATCTGATTACGGAAAAAGGATACGATTATGGCAAAACTGTATTTTAAATACGGCGCCATGGGCTCTTCAAAATCCGCCCAGGCGCTGATCACGAAATTCAATTACGAAGAAAAAGGCATGACGGTCTGGCTGATCAAGCCCTCCGTCGATACGCGGGACGGCGCGGATATCATCAAGAGCCGCGTGGGCTTACGCGAACACGCACAGATCATCACGCCCTCCCAGAGCATTATCCGGGAATTCCGTAAAGCCGGGCCTCACGACGTCATCATCGCCGACGAGAGCCAGTTCTTTACGCCCTCCCAGATCGACGAGCTCCGCGAGCTGGTCGACAAGGAAGATCTTCCCGTGCTCTGCTTCGGACTGCGCACGGACTTCATGACCCGCTTCTTCCCGGGTTCCATGAGGCTGATGGAGCTCGCGGACTCCATCACGGAAATCAAGACCATCTGCGCCTGCGGCAGCAAAGCCACCGTCAACGCGAGGATCGATGCGGAGGGCCGCGTCGTCACCGAAGGATCCCAGGTATTTCTGGGAGGAAACGACAGCTACACGGCCATGTGCCACCGGTGCTGGAAAAAGGCGGTGGAGAGCGGAGAACCCGTCCTCCTTCATTCCCCGTCGCGGGAATGATGCCGCAGTTGATAGCGGACGCGCTGGATCAGCATATCCAGCGCGACTCTGTTATAGCCGCCGTCCGGTATGATCACGTCCGCCTGCCGCTTGCTGGGCTCCACGAACTGCTCATGCATCGGCTTGACGGTACTTAAATACTGGTTGACAACGCTGTCCAGAGACCTGCCCCTCTGCTTGACGTCCCTCAGAATTCTCCTTAGGATTCTGACGTCCGCGTCGGTGTCCACGAACACCTTGATATCCATGAGGTCGCACAGCGTTTTCTCGGCAAAAATCAGGATTCCCTCCAGCACGATGACGGGTGATGGAAGCACTTCCACGAACTCATCGGAGCGGTTGTGGACGGTATAGTCATAGACGGGCATCTGCACCGGCTGTCCCGACTTCAGCATGCGGATATGCTCGCTTAAGAGCTCCGTGTCAAATGCGTCCGGATGATCGTAATTGAGCCTGGTCCGCTCTTCGTAGGTGATATCATCATGCCGCTTGTAGTAATTGTCGTGTCTTAAGATACTGACCTCGTCAGACCCGAAGCATTCCACGAGCTTGTTGGCCAGTGTCGTTTTACCGCTTCCGCTTCCCCCCGCAATACCAATCAGAATGTTGTCCATTGATTTCCTCCGCCGCATTATTTTGTCTGATCGGGTTCAAACTTGTAGCCCATGCCCCAGATTGTCTTGATCAGGTTTCCCTTCTCTCCCATCTTGCTGCGCAACTTCTTTACATGCGTGTCGATCGTGCGTGCATCTCCGAAATAGTCATAATTCCAGACAGCGTTCAGGATCTTCTCTCTGGAGAGGGCGATCCCCCTGTTTTCCACAAAATAGGACAGAAGTTCAAATTCCTTGAAGGACAGTTCCACCGGCACGCCGTCTATCGTCACCTGATGGGCCGTTTTGTCTATGCGGATGCCCGAAGATTCCAGCACTTCATCACTTCCGTGCGCACCGGAGCGCCGCAGCACGGCATCTACCCTCGCAACCAGAATCTTGGGAGAAAACGGCTTCGAGATGTATTCGTCCACGCCGAGATTAAAGCCCAAAAGCTCGTCCCTCTCGTCTCCCCGGGCGGTCAGCATGATGATCGGCACCTTGGAGAACTGCCGGATCTCGCGGACCACCTGCCATCCGTCCATCTTGGGCATCATCACGTCAAGGAGAATCAGCGCGATTTCTTTATCCGAAAAGAACTTATCAACTGCCTCCTCGCCGTCCGCCGCCTCAATCACCTGGTAGTCCTGTTTTTCGAGGAAATCCCGCACGAGCTTTCTCATGCGGCTTTCATCATCCACAACCATCACCTTAAGCCTGTCCATAACAGCCTCCTTATCTATACTCCTCCGCGGTCAGTATGCCAGTTTTCTCATGGGCACCAGGTGATACCTGTCCCCCTGAATCACAAGCGCCGTCAGTTTTCTTCCGAATACACATCCCGTATCAATGCAGATGAATCCCCGGTCCGGAAGCGAATACTCCGTCTCATACTCAAGTTCGACGGGTGTGCCGTCCGGCATAAACCAGACCGGATTCTTCATCGGAGTGTGCCCGCCCACGGCAAGTCTGCCTTTATAGGAACCGTATGTGACGCTCCGGTCCCAGAGCAGCACTTCCTCGTCATTTTCCTCTGGAATTTCAGAGATCAGCCCCGCATGGACTCCGATGAATTCATCAAATCTGACGAAGAGCGGCGTATCCTTTAACAGCGCGGCGGGCTCATCCAGCTCCGTCTGATGCGAGCGGAAGGATTCTATAGTCTTCAGCCCTCCGTTCAGTGCCCAGAGCTGCAGCGGAATCTTTCCTTCGATATAGTCGAGAAGGAACTGATCATGATTCCCTCTGACTAAAAAGAAGCGGTCTCCCATCTCTTCATGGAGCCTGCCGACTTTCTTCATGACCTCATAGGAGTGGTTTCCCCGGTCAAACAGGTCTCCCAGGATAACCAGCCGGTCTTCCTGCCGGTTGAGGCCCGCCTTTCGCAGAAGGGCTGAAAATTCCATGCTGCACCCATGCAGATCGGATACCACAACTGTCTTCATCTGCCTGCCATTTCCTCCGGAAACTCTTTGTTCATGAGACGACAACCGCCACCCGGCAGAGTGACGGTTGTCCTTTTTTCAATCAGCTTTCAAAAATATTTCTCCGGACACGCACAGCTGTCAGCTGTCAGACCGATTCTTCCGCATTCTGTTTCTCATATAGTTGAGATCCGCATCGCGTTCTATCTGTGCCAGTCCCTCTCCGTCCGTCAGGCTCCTGATCAGGTTCAGCTTCTTTCTGTGCTTTCTGCGTTCCAGGCCGGTCATCACAAACATCAGGATAACCAGAAGAACCAGCACCGGCACACCGATAAACGGCGCCACGAATACGGTTTCGATCTGCATCGCATCCGCCACCACCAGGGCATCGCCCTGCGCATTGCTGACGCGGTGACCACGGACCAGCAGACGGTGTGTGTTGATGCCGTAAGGTGTACAGGTGATCAGCGTACAGTAATCCTTGCCTTTTTCAATCTGCAGGTCCGACAGGTCGGTCGGTTCCACAACCCGGATCTGGTCTACCTGGTACGTGACGGTCCTGTTCAGGACATTCATGGTGAATGTATCGCCGGTCTGCAGCTTGTCAATATCCGTAAACAGTCTGGCACTGGGAAGTCCCCTGTGCCCCGACACGAGGCAGTGCGAACTCGCTCCGCCCACCGGAAGACTGGTGCCTGTGATATGACCGATCGCAATCTGCAGAACGGCATCGTCCGTGCCGTGATAAATCGGGAGTTTTACATCAATCTTGGGAATATCGATATATCCCATGATACCGGTATTGTTGACGTCAAGTTCCTTCATGTACTCAGCCGTCTGTTTCTCATCGGGGGTCCAGATAATCCCCGTTTTGGCCAGCTTCTCATTGTATCTGTCTGCAGAAGCGAGAATCTCGTCGTACTTCGACGTATCCAGGTTCGTCACTGCCTCCATATACGAAGCGACAGCCCTGGACTGATGGAAGCTGTTCCACCAGTCTGCTACCGTCGGGTAGGCCAGAAGGCCCGCACCGGCGAGAAAGACTGCAACCAGAATAACTGTAATAAGATTTTTCTTAATCCACCGCATCAGCCGATTTGCCTCTTCAAATATAAAAAGTGTATTGGATATCTGCCTCAAAGGGTATAATTTTACACAATTATAGTCCGTCACGGTGGCGCATGTCAATCAATACGATGGCAGCGCACCGGCGTGATTCCCCGCAAACTTATTTTTTCTCTTTTTTGTGTCCGTTTTGTGTTCATAGACGTGTTATAATGAAACAAAAATCAGCAGATATAGGTATGAGGGCGCTCATGATGTATAAAAATGTAAAAATTCAGTTATTCGGCATGTGCTGCATTACGGTGGATGATCAGATCTTCGATAATCTGTCCAGAAAAAGCCACAAGGGCGTCAGTCTGATGGAATTCCTGATCCTGTCCCGCGGGCGTCCGATCTCCGGACAGCGCCTGATCAGGGAGCTCTGGGGAAGCGGCCGCATCATTAATCCCGAAAACGCGCTGAAAACCCAGATCAGCCGTCTCCGCTCTCTCCTCAACTCCGTCGCGGACGGGCTCGGCTCCTGTATCCAGTCCGACCAGGGCACCTACTGCTGGCAGTCCCAGCCGGGCGTGAACGTCGATGTCATCGAATTTCTGGGGCTTCTGGACAAGCTCAAGGCAGATCCGACCGAAGAAGAGCGCGAGGGGTATTACAGCCGGATCATGGAGATCTACGAGGGCGAGCTCTATAATTCCGGCGACCTGATCAACGGCTCTTCGCTGGTCAACTGGCTGCACCGGGATTACCTGGAGAGCGTCTATGCGTATATCGAGCTCTTAAAGACGCAGGAATCCTACAATGAGATCGTGGAGGTCTGCCAGAAGACGCTGCGCGTCGACGAATTTAATGACCACATCCACATCGAACTGATGCAGGCCATGGCCAGTCTCAACCGCTTCAGTGAAGCCGCCAGGGAATACCGGAGAGTCACCCGGCTCAGCCGCAAATACCTCGATTCGGAACCCAGCGAAGATATGCAGGCCTGCTACCAGCAGCTCCTGAAAGACGGCAAGACCCTGAAGTTCAACCTGGATGTCATCCGGAACGAACTGCTTGAGAAAAAGAGCGAATGGGTCGGACCGTACTTCTGCGAGTTCCAGGCATTCAAGACCATCTACAACATCCAGATCCGCAATCTCGAGCGTATGGGCTCCTCGATCTTCCTCGGGGTCATCATGGTCGGCAATCCGGAAGCGGAAATCAGCTCCGTCAGCCGCGAGAGCGCCATGGCCGCCCTGCAGGAGATTCTCCGCAAGAATCTCCGCCGCGGCGATATTGTCACCAGATTCTCGCAGAATATCTTCGCCATGCTGCTGACGACGGTCAGTTACAGCACTGGTGATCTCGTCATGAAGAGAATTGAAGAAATGTTTTACGAGGAGTACCACAATAAGAACATCATTGTCCATCACCGGATCAGCCCCCTTGGCACAAAAGTCTCATGACTTAAGCTGCCGCCGGCGGATGATGTCCCTGAACTGAATTACAAAAAAAGAACGTCAGCTGATTCCACTCTTTTTGGGAATCAGCTGACGTTTTATTTTTTTACAGTATATAGGCACTCACAATCTCGCTCACGTACATGGTATGAAAATCGGAAGGATCCGGATAAAATCTGCTGACGATGTCCGCCGGTATCCTGCTGACATCCTGATCTTCCGAATACAGGACTCTGCATTCCAGCGTGAGAGGATACTCCCTGATCCCGGGAGTCTTTGTCACGGAGGGCTCCTCGAGGGTCAGGCCTGCCTCGGCAGCCTTGTCCGTATCCGCACCGGACATGGAGCCGCACACTCTGTTGATCTTCTCGTCAATCTGCTCCAGCGGGATGCTGATCGTAAACTCCCCTGTTTTATCAATCTGCGCTTTCGTGTACCGGCTCTGCCTCACATAGACGGCAAATGTCGGCCTGCCCCACAGAGTGCCCAGATGTCCCCAGCCGATCACCATAGAATTGAACTTGTCGCCGTTTGTATTCAGAAGGATGCCTTTTTTCAGCATTTCCGTAATGGTACCCGCATAATCCGTACAGATGATTCTCTCTCTCATGTTCCTCTCCCTCTCCTTTTATCCTGTCTGTATGCCGCGCTGATCCGGCCCGCTTACATCAGCTGCCGAAAATGCCGGCGATGTTATCCCGGATGACTTCAATATCCGGGCGGTCCTCTATCGCCGCCTGAACCTTCTGTGCTTTCGGGACCTGGTCCGTAATGATCCCGTCAACGTTCCCGCCCAGGTACCGGTACATATCAGACGGCTCGTTTACCGTCCAGACAATGGCCTGTTTGCCTTTGTCGTGGATCGCGCCGATTCTCTCATTGGTGGCAATATCCTCCTCCATGATCAGAATATCACAGTTCAATTTTGCAAAATTGCCGAAGCCTCCGTAAAAGAGAAGTCCCGTCTCCACCTCCGGGTATGTACTCTCAATATAATCGATCACATTATATTTCAGGGAAATCATGACCACATCTTCCAGACAGTCTTTTTCCTTAACCATCCGGACCAGATCGTCCGCCATCTGCCTGTCCGCGGTTTTCCCCTTCAGTTCGATAAACAGGGTTTCCCTGCCCTTAATCACGTCCAGCATCTCTTCCAGCGTCGGGATCGAAACAAGCTTTCCGCTGCCGCTCGTATCCTTCACGCGGAGTTCCCGTATTTCCTCAAGCGTCATGTTCTGGGACGCTTTGTTAACACCGGTCAGCCGTTTGAAGGTGTCGTCATGATTGACCACATAATACCCGTCTTTTGTCCGCTGCACATCGATTTCACTGCCATAGCATCCGGCATCAATCGCGGCATGTATTCCTTCCAGTGAATTCTCGGAAGCCATCACGCCGCCGGCCCTGTGAGCGATGATGTGCACAGGTTCCTCCCGTACAAACAGATCCTGATAATATATGCCGATCCAGACCGAGGCCAGCGCAAAGGCGGCCAGGAAAAGCAGAAGCACAATCAGTTTGCGCAGCCAGCCGCCTTTTTTCGGCCGTACCGGCCAGCAATTCCGTTTCCCGTCCCGAAATGCGCGGTAGTACTTCGTGAGCTGCAGCATCACAAGCGCGGTGCACAGCATATGGACAATCACGGTCAGACAGCCTCCGAGTAAAAAGACGAGCACGCAGGCGATCCGGTAGATCACGACACGGATATCTTCACTTGAAGCAGCCCCGTTTAGTACGGTTTCGGGATCGACAAAATACCCCTTCGGCAGATCCCTGCCTAACCCCGTCAGGATCCTGTCCGGCAGATCCAGAAACAGCAGCGAGGAAGCGGCAGTGAAAAGAGCGGTCAGAGCCGCCGTTCCGATCATGCCGGCAATCAGGATCCGCTTATGCGACATGACAAGCCCGCGGGAGTCCTTCCCGGCATCCTTTGGCTGCTTTCCGTCGAGGAGTGCCCCGTGATAAATAAAAACGGACCGGAAAGCCACCCAGATCAGTACCAGGATAAGCACCGCATAGCCCGCAAGCAGAAACGGATTGTTCAGAACCACATCCAGAATAAAAGTCGGTATCCGGAAAGTCGCGGACAGGCTGATCGAAAACCCGACTCCGCACAGGGGAACCGCAATAAACGTAAAAATCAGCGGTCCGATCCCGGAAGGCACGAGAAACTTCCTCATGGCGGCGCAGGACCGCTTCAGCGCGCCCCACCAGCTGACCGGCCTGCCGCTTAAAATATCGTCCGCCATATAAATATTCGCAAAGATCTCGACGATAATAAACCAGGCGATGAGAAGTATGCCGGTAAATGCAAACGCTGGTGCTCTCCAGCTCAGGAAAAAGCTCTTCAGATCGGCGGTCGTCACGGCAGTGCCGGTTGAATCCGCTATTTTTTCGGTCAGCTGCTGCAAAAAGAAAACCGGCAGGGCCATCGGAAGTACAGATGTCATCTGAAAGCTCCATATTTCCGGAACCGACTGAAGGAAGAGCCCGGCAAATCCGGTTTCCCCAGGCTTCTGAATTTTGTCCCGCATGATAAATGCCTCCCGGAAAGAGTATGTCATCTTACAAATACATTACTATGATGTCTCAGGATGGTAAAGAGATTCTGCATTTTTTATTTTCCCACATTACCTATTGACATAGTATGATTTCAGGGATATAATTTGCCACAACATCTAAAAAGGATTGCGTTCCGTATCCGGGTGCAGGCAGAAACGGGCAAATAAGTTTGTGAAGGAGACCATCATTATGAGTCAGTACAAGTTTGAAACCCTGCAGTTACACGTCGGCCAGGAACAGGCAGATCCGGCCACAGACGCACGTGCAGTGCCGATTTATCAGACCACATCCTATGTCTTCCGCAACAGTCAGCATGCGGCTGACCGGTTCGGTCTGGCGGATCCCGGCAATATCTACGGCAGACTCACCAACTCCACTCAGGAAGTCTTTGAAAAAAGACTGGCCGCTCTGGAGGGAGGCAGCGCCGCACTGGCTGTCGCGTCGGGCGCGGCTGCCATTACCTACGCGATACAGGCCCTTGCGGCAGACGGCGGGCATATCGTCGCGCAGAAAACCATTTACGGAGGCAGTTATAATCTCCTGGCACATACGCTGCCTCAGTACGGCATCACAACAACCTTTGTCGACGCCCACAACCTGCGCGAAGTCGAAGACGCCATCCGCGAAAATACGCGGGCTGTCTATCTGGAAACTCTGGGCAACCCCAATTCGGACATCCCGGATATTGACGCAGTCGCGGAAATCGCTCACCGCCACGGGCTGCCGCTTGTAATCGACAATACGTTCGGCACGCCTTATCTCATCCGGCCCATCGAACACGGGGCGGATATCGTCGTCCACTCCGCAACGAAGTTTATCGGGGGCCACGGCACGACTCTGGGCGGCGTCATCGTCGAATCCGGCCGCTTCAACTGGAAAGAAAGCGGCAAATATCCGAATATCGCCGATCCCAATCCCAGCTACCACGGCATCAGCTTCTATGATGCAGTCGGGCCGGCCGCATTTGTCACCTATATCCGGGCCATCCTGCTCCGCGATACGGGCGCGACGATTTCACCGTTTAATGCCTTCCTCCTGCTGCAGGGCACGGAGACACTGTCCCTCAGGCTCGACAGGCATGCCGAAAATACCGCCAAGGTCGTGGATTACCTGAGTCACCACCCGCTCGTGGAGAAGGTCAATCATCCGTCCCTTCCGGATCATCCGGACCACGCACTCTATCAGAAATACTTCCCGAAGGGAGGCGCATCGATTTTTACATTTGAAATTAAAGGCGGACAGGAGGAAGCCTGGAAATTCATAGACAGCCTGGAGATTTTCTCTCTCCTCGCCAACGTGGCAGACGTCAAGAGTCTTGTCATCCATCCCGCGTCGACGACGCACTCCCAGCTCTCGGAAGCGGAACTTGAGGATCAGGGAATCCGTCCGAATACCATCCGGCTGTCGATCGGAACCGAACATATAGACGATATCATTGCGGATCTCGAAAAAGGATTTGCCGCATTATCATAAACTTTCATATTGAAGAACAAAAAAGACCGATGTGAGAAACCGCTCCCTGTATAAAGGAGCGGTTTCTGCATGCCGGTTTATTTTTTTGCTCTTCCGAGATAAGCAGCCTTGATCTCCTCATTGGCCGCCAGTTCACTCCCGCTGCCTGACAGGGTGATCTGTCCCGTCTCCATGACGTACCCGAGGTCAGCGGCCTTCAGGGCCATATTCGCGTTCTGCTCAATCAGAAGGATGGTCACCCCCTGGCTGTGAATCTCCCGGATAATATCGAAAACGCCCTGCACAATGATGGGAGCGAGGCCGAGTGAAGGCTCGTCCATCATGATCAGCTTCGGTCTGCTCATCAGGGCTCTGGCAATCGCAAGCATCTGCTGCTCTCCTCCCGACAGAGTTCCGGCTGCCTGCCAGCTCCTCTCCTTCAGTCTCGGGAACAGCGAATAGACCCACTCCAGATCCGGCTCAATGCGGTCCTTTCTCATATAGGCGCCCATCCGCAGATTCTCGTAAACAGTCAGGTTCACGAAAACCCTGCGGCCTTCCGGCACCAGCGTGATTCCTTTTTTGACAATGGCCTCGGTCCCGAGCCCGGTCAGTTCATCTCCCATGAAACGGATGCTCCCGGAAGCGGCCTTCTCCAGTCCGACGATGGAGCGGAGCGTGGAGCTTTTGCCGGCGCCGTTGGCGCCGATCAGCGTCACGATCTCCCCCTCCGGCACATCAAAGCTGATTCCCCGGACAGCGGAAATTCCCCCGTATACAACCCGCAGGTCTCTGACTTCCAGTATATTACTCATCTTCCTGCACCCCCAGATATGCACTGATCACCCGCTGGTCATTCTGGATCTCATCGGGAGTCCCCTCCGCGATCAGGCTGCCGAAATCCAGAACATAGATGCGGTCCGAAATTCCCATGACCAGATCCATGTGATGCTCGATCACGAGAATCGTGAGGTCAAACTGCTCCTTGATCTGTCTGATGAAATCACTCAGCTCATCCGTCTCCTGCGGATTCATGCCTGCGGCCGGCTCGTCAAGCAGAAGGAGCGTCGGTTCCGTCGCGAGCGCTCTCGCGATCTCCAGCCGGCGCTGCCTGCCGTAAGGCAGCGAAGATGATATTTCATCCGCCTGGGCCTCAAGTCCCACCAGGCGGAGAAGCTCTTCCGTTTTTTCGCGGTTGGCTCTCTCTTCGGCCGCGTTCAGGCGGAAGGCCGCCGAGAACACATTTGCCTTTGACCGCATATGGCGGGCGATCAGGACATTTTCAAAGACCGACAGATTCTTGAAGAGTCTGATATTCTGAAAGGTCCGGGCGATGCCCAGCTTCGTAATCTGGTCTGGTGTCCGCACCACTTTGCCGTGAAAGATCTCTTCTGCCTCGCCCTGGTAGATCCGCTTCATTTTGCCCTGAGGATGATTCTCGATCATCACGCCGCCGTTAAATGAGACTCTGCCGTTGGTGGGTTCATAGACCCCCGTGATCACGTTGAAGGCCGTCGTCTTGCCGGCGCCGTTGGGCCCGATCAGAGCCACGATCTCCCCGCGGTTCACCTCCATGGAGAGGTTATTGACCGCGACGACGCCTCCGAACTGCATGGTGACATTTTCAAGCTTCAGTACATTTTCAGCCATCACGCATTACCTCCTTTGGCAGGATTTCCGCGTTTTTTCTTTTTAAAGAGACCGAACAGCCCCTCCCAGGTAAATTCATTCGTCCCCATGATACCGCGGCGCCAGAACAGCACGACCACCATGAGAAGAATGGAATAAATCACCATCCGGAAGCCGGGACGGAATAATGCGGACAGCACCGGGACCGAAGTCGGTTCATCCAGGAAACGGAGCCATTCCTGTCCCCCGTTGATCAGGAGTGATCCGATGATCGAGCCGGTCACACTGCCGATACCGCCCAGAACGACAATCAGAAGAATGTTGTAAGTCAGGGCGACCTGGAAGGTCTTTGTGTCAATTGATCTCATGAAGACGGCCAGCATGCCGCCTGCCACGCCGGTAAAGAAGGAGGAAATCACAAAAGCCAGTTCCTTGTGCCGGAACAGATTGATTCCCATCGCCTCGGCGGCCACGTCATCCTCGCGGATGGCCTTAAAGGCGCGCCCGTAAGAAGAATTGATCAGAAGCAGCATGAGGATAATGCATCCGGCCGCGATGGCCATGGGCTGGAAAATATTCGCATACCCGGGAATGTTATTCAGCCCGTAGGAGCCGTTGGTGATCCGGTCCATCATGGGAGCGGCGAGGAAAGCCCTGATGATCTCGGCAAAGCCCAGCGTGGCAATTGCCAGATAATCGCTCTTCAGCCTCAGAACCGGTATCCCGATCAGCGCCGCAATCCCCGCTGCGGCGAGCCCTCCGACGATCATGGCCGGCAGCATGGGCATATGCACGTTTTCAAGCCAGGGAACAATGCCGTTCATGTAATAGACACTCGGGCGCACGGCCACCGGTATGGTAAGGATGGCGGTCACATAGGCGCCGATCGCCATAAAGCCCGCCTGTCCGAGTGAAAAAAGACCGGTGAAGCCGTTGAGGAGGTTCATGGAAACCGCCACGACCGCATAAATCGCGGACCGCTCCAGAATCGAGATCGCGTACGAGTGGCTGGTCGATTTATCAAACTGATAGTATGCAAGTACCGCACAGAAGCACCCTGCCAGAAGAACCGACAGAACGATATCTCTCGCCATATGTTTGTTTTTCTTCATTCCAGGGCCCTCCTCACACCTTATCTGATGCCGCTTCACCGAAGAGGCCGGTGGGCCGCACGAGAAGAATGACAATCAGAAGCAGAAACGTAAATGCGTCTGAAAACATCGAGTATCCGAATGCAACGAGGAAGGTCTCACAGATTCCGATAATAAAACCGCCCAGAACCGCGCCCGGTATGGATCCGATTCCTCCGAGGACCGCCGCCACAAAGCACTTGAGGCCCGGCAGTGCACCAGAATACGGATATACGGTCATGCGGTCCGTAAAGTACAGCACGGCGCCCACGCCCGCAAGCAGGGATCCGATGACGAAGGTCATGGAAATCGTCGTGTTCACCTTGATCCCCATCAGCCTCGAAGCTTCCGTGTCTTTTGACACCGCTCTCATGGCCATGCCGAGTTTGGTATGGTTAATGAGCTGGATCAGCAGAACCACCAGAACGATCGTCAGAACCGGCGTAATCAGTGTCACGAGAGATGTCGTAATATCCCCGAACGAGAGAATTTTCTTCAAAACCGGAATCTCGGGGTACGCCCTCGGGATGGCGGTATACAGGTACGTGGCCAGATTCTGGAGCAGATAACTGACGCCGATCGCGGAAATCATGACCGACATACGGGGCGCACTGCGCAGAGGAGCATAGGCCGCCTTTTCGATCACGACACCGATCAGAACCGTTCCGGCCAGCACGACCGGAATCGCCACAAACCATGGCATGGATGCCATGGCAAAAATCATCAGATACCCGGACATCATAAAAAGATCGCCGTGCGCAAAATTGATCAGTCTCAGGATACCGTAGACCATCGTGTATCCGATCGCGATCAGGGCGTAGGCTCCCCCGAGGGAGATCCCGGTGAGAAAATGCTGAGCAAGTGTCGAAGCACTCATGTTTTCCTGCCTCCTGCTTAAAACCGTTAGATAAATAGGGCCTCTTCAGCACCGCTTTATGAAGTAAATGCGTTAAATCGTAAAAGACACATAGAAGGGGCGAGAAGGCCTCGCCCCTTTTGACCCGTTAGAGAAATGATTATTCTTCGACGGAAACCTGCTTCAGGAAGCTGAACTTGCCGTCTTTCACCACGTCAATGTAAGCGGAATCCTTATTTGCATCGCCGATTTCGTCGAACGTGATCTGTCCGGTCACGCCTTCCGTACTCACGGCCGCGATCGCTGCCTTCAGCGCTTCGCCGTCAGTTGTGCCGGCAGCTTCGAGTGCGTCGCAGATGACATTGTATGCGTCATAGCAGAGGGCAACGTTGCCGACGACCGCGTCATTGCCGCCGTTCTTCTCGATCCGGCTGCTGTCTGCGTTCAGCCATTCCTTGTAGCCCTTGACAAAGTCAATGACGACCTGGCTGGATTCATCCGCTTCGTCGAAGAATGTGGAGACAACCATGCCCTCGCAGTTCTCAGCGCCTGCATTGTCGATAATGGTGGTGTTGTACCATGTGTCGCCTGCCATGATGGCGGCGTCGATTCCGAGCTCTCTGGCCTGCTTGATGATCAGCGGAGCCGTGGCAATCGAAGACGGAGCAAAGATCGCTTCCGCGCCGGACGCCTTGACCTCTGTCAGAATCGCCTTGAAATCAGACTGGTTCGTCTGGAATGTCTGGGAAGTGACAATCTCTCCTCCGAGGGCCGTAAACTGCTTCTTGAAGAAGTTTGAAAGACCTGCGGAGTAGTCGTCGCCCAGCTGCTCGATGGTGGCGACTTTCTTGTATCCCTCATCGAATGCGTACTGCGCCATGACGGATCCCTGGAACGGATCAAGGAAGCAGACGCGGAAATAATACTCGCATCCCGAAGTGACCTGCGGATTGGTGCAGGAAGCGCCGATCGCCGGAATCTTTGCTTCTGCGAATGTCGGGCCGGCCGCAATGGAGACACCGGAGCCGTAAGAACCGATGACAGCGACAACGCCGTCGGAGACCAGCTTCTGGGCAGCCGTCACGCCTTCGGTCTTGTCTGACTTATTGTCGACCGTATCCAGCTCGACTTTGTACTCGGTTCCGTCAATCGTGACAGTGGGACGCACCTCGTTGGCATACTGGGCGCCCTGCGCTTCCTGTGTGCCGCCGCCTCCGTTCTCACCCGTCAGGGGCTCGAAGAGACCGATTTTGATCACGTCCTCCGCCATGGCCGGAACTGCCGCCAGGGCAGATACCGTCATCGCACATGCCACAACCGCCGAAAGAACCATCTTTTTCATAAAAACCTCCTCCCTTCTGAGATTTTCAGAGCGCCCGCACGAGGCCGGAAGGAATCAGTTCTTTTAAGAAACCGCTCTCCCATGTCTCTGAAAATTACAGTTTTCGTGAACTATTAACTTGCATTATAATCATCTTTGGGATTTCGCGCAAGTAGTTCGCGGCAGAGGTCTTATCTTATCAAACATTTCAAGGAGACGTCCATGTACCCTGTCGTTCATCACAAACCGGACAGCACAGAGTCTTTTGACCGGCTGGAAATGCTCTGGCTGCGGTATCCGCAGTACCACGAGATGACCTGTTTTTCCACGCTCGATGAGCTTCTTGAGGCTCATGAATCCTACGGGAAGGATTTTGAAGATCTGCGTGAGGAATATATCTCCGGTCAGTATGAGCGCTTCCTGATCCAGCTCTCCTGGGCCGACCTCGCCTACCGGTACGCCACAAAAGGTCTGCTGGAGAGGGCCCCGGCATTTCCCGAAAATGCATATGTCAGCCGTTTCATGGAACAGTTTACCGGTATCGATACGGACACAAAAGCATGCTTTCTTTTCCCGGAAAGCTTTGTGTCTCAGTTTTTTGTCATTTCGGAGGTGTGCAGGAAGGCCGAAGAATTCCATCCCGTCCGGAATCTCTTTCCGGATGAAGAAAAGCTGCATTATCTGGCCGTTTTTGACAAGCAGAATATGGACGGCGTCCTCCTCATGTTTCATCTGCTCTACACAAATACATCGGAAGATCTCTTCGGAGGATACTCGCTCTATGACTACCCGCTCCCCTGGTACCAGAACCATCTCATAGAAGACGGCGTCGTCCTGCGGTCGCCTTATCTGCCGGACCGGATCGCGAAATACCAGGGCCAGCTGCCCTTTTATCACAATCCGTCCAAAACCGTCTATGTGAGGAGAAATATCGCACATATCCTGAAATGCGGCTACTTTGATTCCGAGCTCGAATTTTTCCTCAATCTGACCAGAATCGTCATGCCCTTTTTCCATTGGTGGTATCAGGATCTGGCGCTTTACGAAGAGAAAGACGGATACCGGACGGACTGGCGGCTTGAGCGGACCCGCATCAGAACAAAGCTCACGGCCGACGGGATCATCAAACCGAAGTGGAAGCATGAACTGTCTCTGTTTCATGCCATGCGGAAGAGATATCCCGACACGCTCTACCAGTACCGCCCGGAATGGCTCGGCAGGCAGAGCCTGGACCTCTATATCCCTTCCATTAAGACCGCCGTCGAATATCAGGGAATCCAGCATTATAAGCCGGTCTCCTTCTTCGGCGGGGAGGATGCGCTGAACCAGAGAAAAGAACTGGACCAGCTGAAAAAGACGCTGTGTGAAGAGAATCATGTGCGGCTGATCGAGTGGCCCTACAGCGTCGAGCCCACAGCCGGAAATATTGAACTGCTGATCGGGAACAATCCGTCATGAGAGGCGGATTGTTCCTTTAATTGTTAACAGATCAGGAAGCGGACTGTCTGCTCACAGTCCCCCCTGCCTGCACACTTCCGTAATTCCTTCGCTGAATGAAGGGTGCGGCCGCACGACGCGGCCCATATCACTGAGCGTCAGGCCGTTCACGACGGCGTCCGCGAATTCACCGATCAGATCCGACGCCCTGGCGCACATCATCACCGCGCCCAGGATCTTCTCCGTCTGCTTCTCATACACGACTTTGATGAAGCCGCGCTCCCCGCCCGTCAGGACGGTTTTGCCGTTGGCAGACATGACGATTTTCCGGCTCGCCGCATCGATCCCCTGTGTCTTCGCCTGCTCCGGGGTCAGTCCCACAGAAGCAATTTCCGGATCCGTGTAGATACAGCCCGGGATGACATGATCGGCGATCCGGCGCTCCGAAACTCTCTGTGCGTCCTCCGGCTTCATGCACGCATACATATGGGCCACCGCATTTCTGCCCATGGCCGTGGCCGCATGCGCCAGCATGATGCCGCCGCACACATCTCCGGCCGCGTATACGCCCGGCATACTCGTGCAGCCGTTTTCATCCGTCACGATGCGGCCCCTGTCCATCTCCACGGATACATCCGGGCCGAAAAGCCCCTCCGTGAAGGGGCGCCTGCCCACGCAGATGAGGACGCCGTCACAGGAGACAGCGGACGTCTGGTCTTTTTCTCTGTATTCACAGACGAGCCCTTCGCCCTCCTCACGGATCTCCGTGACCGAGGCGCCCGTGATGATCCCGACGCCTCTCTTCTTCATCAGCATCTTCAGGCTCTGGGACAGCTCCCTGTCCATATTGGAGATGATTTTCGGCAGCGCCTCAATGACGGTGACTTCCGAACCGAAGGCGCGGTAAACCGACGCAAATTCCATGCCGATCACGCCTCCGCCGATGATCACGAGATGTCCGTACAGGCCGTCCCGTTTCTCCAGGAGCTCGTCGCTTGTCACGACATGCTTCAGCCCGGCGCCCGGGATCGGCGGCACAAAGGCCCGGGAACCGGTGGCGATCAGAATATACTCCGTGTCCAGAATCCGCTTCTCTTCTCCCTGCACTTCCACACTGTGGGAATCAAGGATCCGTCCGCTGCCGCTTATCACCTCGACCTTTTTCTGCTTCATCATGGCGGCGATACCGGAACGCAGCGTATCCACGACCTCTGCCTTGCGGTTCTGGATCCGCTCCATATCAAACGAAACCCCTTCCGCATCAAGGCCGAACACACTGCACTCTTTCATCTGATGAAAAAGCTCCGCCGAATGCAGCAGTGTTTTTGTCGGAATGCAGCCGTGATTCAGACAGGTGCCTCCCAGCGCCTCCTTTTCGATCAGCGCGGTTTTCATGCCGTAGACGCCGGCGGCCTCTAAAGCCGCCTCATAGCCTCCCGGCCCCGCGCCGATCACAACCAGATCATATTCTCTCATATCCGACTCTCCAATCAGACATTCATTCGTCAAACGTAAACCGGATGACCGGCTTTCTGGCCGCACCGACTTCATCCAGCCGCCTGACCGGCGTATGCAACGGCATCTGATGGAGCTTCTCCGGCTCCTTCACGGCTTCCTCGTAAATCTCCCGGAAGACCCGGACCGCCTCATCCAGCGTTTCCTTCGTCTCCGTCTCGGTGGGCTCCACCATCAGAGCCTCATGGACGATCAGCGGGAAATACATGGTCGGCGGATGGATGCCGTAATCCAGCATCGCCTTGGCCGCATCAAGCGCCGAGACGCCCGTCTCCTCCTTCAGCCGTTCAAGAGACATGACAAATTCATGCATGCAGACCGTATCATAAGCCATCGGATACAGATCTTTAAGCTTCACGCGCATATAGTTCGCGTTCAGCACCGCATTCTTCGCCGCTTCCGGCACGCCTTCCCGTCCGATGGACAGAATATAGGTCAGCGCCTTCACCGCAACCAGGAAATTGCCTCCGAAGGAGCGCACGTCCCCGATGCTCTCCGGGGAGCCCGTTCCCGGCAGAAACTCCGCCAGAAATGCTTTGCACCCGACCGGACCGCTTCCCGGACCGCCGCCTCCGTGAGGCGTGGAGAACGTCTTGTGAAGATTCATATGCATGACGTCAAAGCCCATGTCGCCGGGACGGGCGATCCCCATCACCGCGTTCAGGTTGGCTCCGTCATAGTAGCATAAACCTCCGGCCTCATGGACGATCCTCGTGATCTCGAGAATATTGGGATCAAACAGGCCGAGCGTATTGGGATTGGTGAGCATCAGTCCCGCAGTATCTTCGCCTGCTGCGGCTTTCAGCGCCTCAAGATCCACGCAGCCCCTGTCATCGGAGGGAATGCTCACCACATCGAACCCCGCCATGGCCGCACTGGCCGGATTGGTTCCGTGGGCCGAGTCCGGCACGATGATTTTCGTTCTGGCCGTATCCTTCCGGGATCTGTGATACGCCTTGATCAGAAGGAGCCCCGTAAATTCGCCGTGGGCCCCCGCTGCCGGCTGAAGCGTCATGGCATCCATACCGGATATTTCACACAGAAGCTTCTCGAGCAGATCCGCCGCTTCGCGGCAGCCCTGTCTGGATTCTGCCTCCTGCAGGGGATGGATTCCCGTAAACCCGGGCAGAGCAGCCATCTCCTCATTAATCTGCGGATTATATTTCATGGTGCAGGAACCGAGCGGATAGAAGCCGTCGTTCACACCGTGGGTCTGGCCGGCCAGTTCCGTGTAATGGCGGTCCACCTCCGTCTCCGGCAGAGAGGGCAGGCGCAGCGGCTTCTCTCTCTTCGGGAGCGCCGCGTCGGTCAGCGGCACATCACAATCCGGCAGATACTTTGTTCCTCTCCCGTCTCTGCTTCTTTCAAATACCAGCTTCATGCGCCGCACACCTCCTTCACAAGGGAAGCCGTCCAGTCCATCTCTTCTTTCGTATTCATTTCCGTCGCGCACCACAAAATGCGGTTGTCCGGCAGCGGAAGGCCTCCCAGGATGCCCTGTTCCGCGAGAGCCTGCAGCAGTTTCCCGGCGTCGGGACATTCCGTGACAAATTCATGGAAGAATTCCCTGTTTTCAAAGGCAGGCGCAAGACCGGCCTCCTTCAGGCGGTCGCGCAGATAATGAGCCTTTGACGTGCACTGCACGGCCGCTTCCCGCAGCCCGGAGGGCCCCATGGCCGCCATATAGGCGGATGCCCGCAGTGCGCAGAGCGCTTCGTTCGAGCAGATATTGGAGCTCGCCTTTTCTCTGCGGATATGCTGTTCTCTGGCCTGCAGCGTCAGTACATACGCGCGTTTCCCGTCGCAGTCCGTAGTCTGTCCCACGATGCGGCCCGGCAGTTTTCTCATCATCTTCGCACCCGCGGCCATAAAGCCCAGATACGGGCCGCCGTCCGCAAGCGGAAGACCCAGGGGCTGCCCCTCGCCGACCGCGACATCCGCGCCGTATTCTCCCGGGGTCTTCAAAACCGCCAGGGAAATCGGGTTGACACTTGCCACAAGCTTCGCGCCGGCGGCATGGACCGCCTCGCTGATCTCCTCCACCGCTTCCAGATTGCCGTAATAATTGGGATGCTGCAGAAGCACACAGGAGACATCCGGCGTCAGCAGTTCCTTCATCGCTTCCTGATCCGTGATCCCGTCATGCTCCGGGATCACCGTGACCGGCACGTCCCTGCCGAAACTGTAAGTTCTGACCACAGACAGAATTTTGGGGTCCACGGCCGCGGATACGAGAATCCGGTTCCGCTTTCTGTCCCGGCACATCTCGCAGGCCTCCGCCGCAGCAGTCGCGCCGTCGTAGACTCCGGCATTGGAAGCCTCCATCCCGGTCAGCTCGCAGATATCGGTCTGATACTCAAAAATCGACTGCAGGATTCCCTGGCTGATCTCCGCCTGATATGGCGTGTAGGCGGTTCGGAAATCCTCCTTGCCCGCGATCGTATTGACGATAGCGGGAATGTAGTGGTTGTAAGCACCTGCCCCGCGGAAAATATGGCGGTAGACCTTGTTTTTTGCGGCCATTCCTTCCACGATCCGGCGCACCTCAAGTTCGGATTTTCCTTCGGGCATCTCCAAAGGCTCCTTGCGGAGGACACTCTCCGGAATATCCCGGTACAGATCCATAAATCCGGAAAAGCCGCACTCCTTCAGCATCTCCTGCTGCTCTTCCGGCGTGTTCGGCACATAGCCTCCCATAATCTCACCTTCCTTCTCTCATTCGCTGATGAGCTCTTCGTATTCCTCCGCGGTCAGCAGATCTTCCGTGTCCGTGATATCCGTCACTTTGATAAACCAGGCCTCATACGGGTCCTCGTTCATCATCTGGGGCTCATCCGCCAGATCCATGTGGACTTCCTCCACTGTTCCGCTCACCGGACTGATCACATCCGAGACCGCCTTGACAGATTCCACATCCGCGAATGCCTCGCCCATGGTCACTTCGTCCCCTTCCTCCGGGAGATTCACGAAGACCAGATCTCCGAGCTGATCCTGAGCATAATCCGTGATGCCGATGTAAGCCGTGTTGCCGTCCTCAAAACGGATCCATTCATGTGTCTTTGAGTACTTTAAGTCTTTCGGGATATGCATAGTATTTGTTTCCTCCTTAAGCCAGATTGCATTTTCAAACAATGTTTACCGTTATCTGTAACTTTTTAAATGTCACTCGGATCTGCGCAGTTTCCGCAGATTCATCTGTGATAAAACGGCAGCTTCACCGTCTCCGCCGCGACGCGCCGTCCGCGCACGACCGCCTCGACGGCAGCTCCTTCTGCCGGTATATCCGCATCCAGCATGGCCATGGCCACCGGATATCCAAGGAACGGACAATGTGTTCCGGAAGTCGTCATGCCGACCAGCCGGTCTCCGATCATGACCTCCTGGTGCTCCCGGATGATCCCCCTTCCGGTCACTTTCAGGCCCACTCTCCGGCGGGCGGGCTGTTCCGCGGCCAGTGCTTCCTTTCCGATAAATTCTTCCTTCTTCAGCTTCACGAAAGAGCGGAGCCCCGCAGCCACGGGCGAGATCTCTTCACTCAGTTCATGGCCGTACAGCGGCATTGCGGCCTCCAGGCGCAGCGTATCGCGGGCGCCCAGTCCGCAGGGGATCAGTCCCTCGTCCCTGCCGGCGTCCAGAAGCATGTTCCACAGTTCCGGAGCCTTCTCTGACGGCATATAGAGTTCGAATCCGTCCTCTCCCGTATAGCCTGTCCTCGAAATAATGCAGGGCACATTCCCCACCGTCTTCTCAAAGAAGGCAGAATAATACTTGACGGGGATATCCTCTTCCTTCACCAGCTTCTTAAGGATCTCTTCGGCCTTTGGCCCCTGCAGGGCGATCTGACCGTATTCATCCGAGACATCCGTCACCGATACGTCTCCGCAGACATGCTCCTTCATCCAGGCGAAATCCTTCTCCCTGTTGGCGGCATTCACCACGACGAAGTAATCGCCGTCACCGCGCTTGTAGACGATCAGGTCATCCACGGTCCCGCCGTTGTCCATACACATGGGGCTGTATCTGGCCTTTCCGTTCTCCATAACGGTGTAGTCATTCGTCAGCAGATGATTCAGGTACTTCACGGAATCCGGGCCCTGCACGAGAATCTCTCCCATATGGGATACATCAAACAGACCGCAGGCCGTCCGCACGGCCATGTGCTCCTTTATGACACCTTCCTTATACTGCACGGGCAGCAGATAGCCGCCGAACTCGACGATCTTTCCCCCGCACTTCACATGCTCCTCATAGAGAGGCGTTTTCCTGCCTTCCATAAAAACCTCCTTTAAAAAGATTCCGGTACAAAAAAAGAACACAGGGCAGCATAAAAACTGCTTCTGTGTCCTGTCTTTTTACCTGAAAGATTCATCTCTCATATAAGGGACTTACTTCTTCGGTGCATCGTATGCTCTCCAGGCTGCGTCGGGAACCGGTTCTTTTGCCTGAGAGTTTCCTGTCTTGCCCCTTCGGCGCCCGGCCGCGGCCGGATCTCTCCCGATTCCTTCATCCGCTTTTTTATTTTTCAATGAGCCCTGTGTATTTCATATCATACCACAGTTCCCGGGACGTTTCAATTTATACTCCGAATAAGGCAGTGATGTCTGTATCCGTCAAAATTCTCTCACTTGTCACGGATGCATTCTGCAGCATCATTTCCACCCGGTTTTCCAGAGCAACATCGATAAACCTGTCTACATCGATTCCTCTCAGCGAAAAGAAGTAAAAAGGATTCTCATCGAAGCGGATTCCGATCGCGTACATGACCGCCGCCACATGTTTGCACATCAGAGCCCAGTCCGGACAGCTGCATGTAAAGCTGATTTCCCGGGGAGAAGGGAAAAGTCCTCCTTTTTCCGTAAAGATATCCTTCAATTCTTCCGGAAACTCGCCGTTTACTAATTTCTCTATACTGGAGATTTTCTGATTGCAGCGCCCGATGATCCGCTGACAGTTTTCTTCGGACAGGCGCCCGATCCGGACTTCCACTTTATAGGGCGTTTTTCTCCTGCCCTGCACCTTCGCTTCCACATGGCCGTCCCGGATCTTCAAATCAATTACAGCGCCGGATCTCACATACCCGCGTCCCCGCTCCAGCCGGCTGGCATAGTCCGCATAGCGCTCGAGGTTTTCACACCAGGCATTTCCCCACCAGCTCTCACAGACCGGTCCCCGTTTCGTGCGGGCCGTGACCGGTTCATAAAGCCGGCCTTTTTTCCGCGCACTGGACAGGCTCTCATTCGCTTTTCTTCTTAATTCCTCGACGGAGGGCTGGGAATATACAGTTGTATCATTCCAGTATCGTTTCATATCCGGTTATTCCTGTTCTTTTTTACGAAATCTGAAGCCGCATGAGATCCATAAGAGCATTGTTATCGAGCTCGGTAATCCAGTTTTCTCCGCCGCCGATGACGTTCTCCGCCAGTTCCACTTTGCTGCGGATCATCGCGTCGATTTTCTCCTCGATCGTTCCCTTCGCCACAAATTTGTGTACAATCACGCTTTTGTTCTGCCCGATCCGGTAAGCGCGGTCGGTGGCCTGATTTTCCACGGCAGGATTCCACCACCTGTCAAAATGAATGACATGATTTGCGGCCGTCAGATTCAGCCCGGTGCCGCCCGCTTTCAGGGACAGAATCATAAACGGCACATATGCCTCTCCGTTAAACTGTTCTACAAGCTTCTGCCTCTTTTTGACAGGCACGCCGCCATGAATCACCAGACCTTCACAGCCAAAAATGTCCTCAAGATATGCCTTCAGAAACGGTATGATCTCTTTATACTGCGTGAAGATCAGAACACGCTCCCGCTTTTCGTAAATCGTCTCGCACAGCGTCCGGAGCACCTCGAACTTACCGCTGTCCTTTGGCGAATATGTCTCCTGTCCGAGAAACTGGTCGGGGTGGTTGCAGATCTGTTTCAGCTTTGTGATCGCCGCAAGGACAATTCCCCTCCTCTGCATCCCGTCGATCCGTTCGATCAGATATTCGAGATCTTCCACCTGTTTTCTGTAAAGAACAATCTGTTTTCTGGAGAGCGTCACATATTCGGTCTTTTCCACTTTGTCCGGAAGGTCGGCAATAATCCGCTTATCGCTCTTAAGTCTCCGCAGAATAAACGGGGAAATCATGTTGCGAAGCTTCTGATACCCGTCCCTGTTCGAGGAGAGCTTTCCGGCAAATGCCTGGAATTCAAGGGAAGAGCCCAGAAGTCCTTTATTCAGAAAATCAAACAGCGACCAGAGGTTGGAGAGATCATTTTCGATCGGTGTGCCGGTCATCGCGATCTTATACCTCGCATGCAGCTGTTTGACCGCACGGGTCTGTTTGGCGGCAGGATTTTTGATGGCCTGCGCTTCATCGAGAACCAGACAGTCCAGTTCCGTGTCTTTCAGACGCTCCATACGCAGTGCCATCTGGTAAGTCGTAATATTCAGAAATACGGGCATTGAAAGAAATTCCTGCTCCATCACCTCCGCTCTTCTGCCATGCAGGATCCGCACTGGAAGATCCGGGGCAAAAAGCTCCGCTTCTTTCTCCCAGTTTCCCAAAAGAGATGCCGGAACAACCAGAAGAACCTTCGCATCCGGCTTCATCTCATAGAGCCAGGATAAATATGTCAGAACCTGCAGCGTTTTCCCCAGTCCCATATCATCGGCGAGGCATGCGCCGAATCCAAGGCGGCTCATATAGCACAGCCAGCGGAAACCGGTCTCCTGGTAGGACCTGAGGTCCGCACAGATGCGGTCCGGAACGGTTTCACTTTTCATTGTCTGCGGCTGTCTGAGCGTTTTCAGGAGATTTCCCAGCCATTTTCCGTTTGAGATCACGGGTCCGACATCAAGATCAATTTCAGAGTCTTCTGCCAGTCCGCTCTCCATCCGGAGCGCCTCCAGAAGGGACATCTCTCCCGTATACGCTTCCATTCTGTCGAGCATATTCTTAAGCCGCTCATGGTCCACCTCGACCCATTTTCCTTTCAGGAGGGCCAGGCCTTCCGTCTGCTTCAGAAGGTGATTCACTTCTTCCTCTGTCAGGGGCACACCGTCGAAAACAAGCTGCGGCTTCATTTCCACAAGCGAATCAAATCCCATCAGGGAAGGAACCTCTTCCCCCAGGCGAACCTGAAATCCCACCCTGCTCTGGTGCTGCTTCCACCAGTTCGGAACGCGGCAGATCACACCGCATCCTTCAATCTGCGGAACACTCTTCAGAAATTCATAAGCTTCGTCGGCGGTAAACTTAAGCGGATGAAACATCTCGCCGGATTCCACAAAAGAAGCCAGAAGCGGCGACACTTCCGCAACTTTTCCCAGGCAGGAAAGAAGGACCAGCAGATGCTCCCTGTCCTGCCTGTACTCCTCCAGCGCATATGACAGCGGCATATGCCGGACACGCCCGTCTGTATCTCTCGTGGAATAAGTTGCCAGAAAAGCAAAGGGGGCCATCTCGTCTTTCGGATTCTCGACCAGATGAAAAAAGACTCTCTCCGGTATCCGGATATTCTGGCTTTTTTCCGTCAGAAACAGTCCCACGCTGCCGTCATAGAGCCGGATCGCCGACGTGAAAACAGCATTCATTTTCATGATCTGTAGTGCGATCCATGCCCGGTTGATATATTCCGATCCGATCACAAAGGGAACAGACAGGATCAGTCTCTCGTAATCTTCTTCCGGAAGATCCACTTCGATCTCATCCCTGGCAACCTCCAGATCCGGCCGGTCCGTCAGAGCTTTCAGGAAACAGCGTGACAGTGTCCTTAAGAAGCCAAGACCCGGACTTTCTTTCTTTCCGGCTGACTGAAATCCGAGCTGAAACAATGCCTTATATCTGTTTTCCAGAAAGGATGCCTTCAGAGACTCCTCCTCGGGGGACAGAATCTCTTCGGGGTGATCGATCCGAAAGGCGTCCTCTGTAAAAATAAAAGAAAGCATACACATCCTCCGCGGAAAAATCTTCGATACCTGTATTATATAATGACGGGTGAACTCTTACCAGATATCAATCAAAGCGTATTTTTGCTTGTCTGTCATACCGCTTTTTGTTATCCTTCTTAACGACCCTCCATTACAGTTTTACAGGAAGCCGTCGTCGTCGGACGGAGCAAGTGGGGCTATACGGCACTTGCCGCCGTAGGAAACGCACTCCCCATCCTCAACCTTCTCCTCGCCCTCTTTGTCGGCATCGCCACCGGCGTCGGCATCCTCGTCGCCCAGTATTTCGGAGCGAAAGACCGCGAGGGGCTCGAGAAGACGATCGGCAGCTGCATTTTCGTCAGTCTCGCGGCCAGTATCGTGATCATGATCCTGGGACCGCTTCTGACGACGCCCATGCTGCGCGCCGTGAACACGCTTCCGGAGATGTTTGACGCCTGCCGCGATTATCTGAACATCTTCTTCATCGGGATCATCGGCTTCATGTTTTACAATATTTTCGCCGGTATCCTGCGCGGACTCGGAGATTCTTTCTCCGCACTGCTTTTCCTGTTAATCTGCGCCGCCCTGAATGTAGCCGGCGATCTTCTGCTGGTTGGAAAGATGGGCGTCGCCGGTGTTGCGCTGGCCACGGTGATTTCACAGGCCATCTCCGCCGTGCTGTGTCTCCTGAAGCTTCTGTCCATGAAGGATGTGTTCACCCTGAAGGCCAAAAATATCCGTCCCAACCGCGCATATCTGGTCAGAATAGTCCGGCTTGGCATTCCTTCCGGGATCACGCAGGCCATCATCAGCGCCAGCATGCTCTTCGCCCAGGCGCTGATCAATTCTTTCGGCGACGCCATGCTGGTGGCGGCGAATGTCATGATCATGCGCGTCGACGGATACGCCATGCTCCCCAACTTCAGTTTCGGGCAGGCCATGGGCACGTACGCGGGACAGAACGTGGGAGCGGGACGCCTGGACCGCCTCAAATCCGGAACGAGACAGGGGACCCTCATGGCGTTTCTCACCGCAGTCGTCCTGGTTCCCATCATCCTTCTGTCAGGACCGGCGCTGATGGATCTGTTCGCACCGGGCAACACGGAGCTGATCAGTTTGTCCATGCACATGCTCTATATTCTGGCCGCCGGATATATCGCCTTCAGTATCACGCAGTCTCTGCAGGGCGTGATCCGCGGTGCCGGAGACACCGTTTCTCCCATGTGGATCACCATCGCCACAACCGTCCTGATCCGCATCCCGCTGGCCTACGGGCTTGTCTGGCTGGCCCGCTCCATGGGCGCCGATGTGCTCATGCAAGTTCAAGGTACCAGGTACCATTGCTGTTCCTTTACGATATCTTTGCAAAAGCGTTACGGTCATTCATAATTTTGAAAAGGTACCTGGTACCAATAGCAGCGAACTGCAGGATTGAACTCATAAGGTTCAGTTCCGCAGTTCAGTTCACTGTGTAAAAACACACGATACCTGACAACACCTGTCAGCCCCCTCCGTACCGCTTCACGATTCGGAGAACCGGATCCAGATAGCTTCTCCCGAACATATTCAGATGGTTCAGAAGCTGATAGAGATTATACAGATCTCTTCTGTCCAGGTATCCGTCTTCCATCGCTCCCGCTTCTCTGTATGTCTCATAGAATTCCTGTGAAAATCCGCCGAACAATTCCGTCATGGCGATGTCCACTTCCGGATGTCCGTAATAGACCGCAGGATCAATCAGCCAGCCCTTTCCGTCCGGACCCGTAATCATATTTCCGCTCCACAGATCTCCGTGCAGCAGGGAAGGTCTCACAGGCTCTGTCAGATAGCGGTCCAGATGAGACAGAAGGAAATCGATCCTTTTTCTGTCCTGCGGGGAGAAATACTGATCGGCAGCCCTGAACTGCACCTCCAGCCGGCAGTCCCGGAAAAAATCGACCCAGGAGTCGTGAGGTGTATTGATCTGCTTCCGGGCACCGATCCAGTTATCTTCAGGGAAGCCGAAGCCCACCTGTGCGGCCGCCGGTGCGTGGTGCATGGCAGCCAGCTCTTCGGCAAAAATCTCCCAGAAGTGCTTCACGCGCTGCTTCTTCTCAATAAACTCGAGCAGCAGAAACGAATCCGCTCCGTCAGTCCCGATCCCGAGAATCTCCGGCACGCGGATCGCACCCGTTGCTCTGATCGCATCAAGCCCGGCCGCCTCCGCCTGAAAATTCGCAAGCGCACTGCGCACATTCCGCTTCATAAACAGATGCAATCCGTCATCAAGCACGATTTCATAAGCGTCATTAATATCGCCGCCGGTAACATAGCCCTGTCCGGTAATCTTCCGGGAAGAACCGAACAGGTCCTTAACGGCCTCATTCAGTGAACTGTACATTTCTACCCTCATAGGTACCAGGTACCATTACGGCACCTTTACGATATCTTTGCAAAAGCGCCAGGGTCTTTCATGATTTTGTAAAGGTACTGTAAAGGTACCTGGCACCTTAATAAAAATACACCTTCGTATCCCCGCTCACCCGGCTCGTGATGTACTCCCTGACGAATTCCATATCTTCTTTTGTTGCCGTATAGACAAGCGCAGACCGCTTTTTTTCCCTCAGTTCGATGTACTGCTCATGGAAGTCGACCCGGTCGAGCTTTTTGAAATCAAAGAACACCGACGATTTCCCATAGCCGATCTTCAGATATGTGTCAGTCAACACATAAGTCTCCTGAGGATCAGCCGCAGAAAATGCCAGTCCGAAGACAATCGCAACAATCAGAAGAAACACACCGACACAGGCGGCCACTATCCAGAATGACATCGGATCGTGAAATCTGGAAGACAGGACGCCTCCGTATATGAGAAGGAAAACCGCGAATCCTATGCACATATAAAGCCCGGGACGGATACTGTTCCGGTGATACTCCGCATCAATGGAGCAGGACCATGTATAGATTCCGTTCGTCTGTTTTTCGATCGCCATAACCGTCATCCATTTTCAATAATCAAACTTGTCGATTTCCACACCGTCACAGAACCTGCTCTTCAGTTCCTGCAGCTTTGCAAAGATTTCAGTCCGGCAGTGCGCCTGCTGAAAAGCAGGATCCGTCCAGGACTCTACCAGAAGCAGATCATCCGGCGCCTCCGCCGCGAAGTAATAGTCATAACGGCAGTTGCCTTCCTCAGCCTGCGAGTTTTCTCTTACGCCAAGAGCGCTGATTTCCCGGTAAAACTCTTCTCGTTTTCCGGATTTGCAGTGATATGTCACATTCCATGTCAACATAAATAATCCCTCACTTATTTTCCGTCAGGAAAGCTTGTGAAGAATGCCCTTTCTTCTTCCGGACATCCGTATTTTTCTTTTCCTTCCGCAATCGCTTTGATCATGAAGGCCATATTTCTGGCGAGGTTGCGGATCGTCTGAAGGCCTTCCAGATCCTTCCTGACATCCTCTGCGCTGAATCCGTGCACCTGATTCCAGTATGTGGAAGATGCCACCGGCATCCCGCTGATCGTAAAATACTTGTTCAGCACGTCAAATGAAGCCGTGTTGCCGCCTCTTCTGCAGCTGACAACAGCCGCCCCGACCTTCAGATGCTTTGAATAAGGCGTACTGTAGAAGAGCCTGTCCATAAATGAAAGAATCGTTCCGTTCGGCGATCCGTAATACACAGGAGACCCCACAACAAGTCCGTCCGCCGCTTCAAATTTCGGAGCGACTTCATTGACCAGATCATCAAACACGCACTTTCCTTTTTTCTCGCAGGTGCCGCAGGCGATACACCCTCTGATGTTCTGTTTGCCCACCTGAATCAGTTCGGTCTCAATTCCCTTTTTTTCAAATACAGGCAGCATTTCCTGCAGTGCCGCCGCCGTACATCCGTTAACATGGGGACTTCCGTTCAGTAATATAATCTTTGCCATTTTTTACTCCTTGTTTATCTTATTTTTTCAGATATGTTTATTATATATGATCGGACTGACACTGTACAATCATCTGCACGTTAAACTTGTTTCCCGAAGCAGGCGAAGGTAAACTGTGTACGGGAGATGTGAAACTGCTTATGTTACTTAACAAAAAACTCCATACGAAACAAAAAGACCTTCTGGCTGCCATGCGGGAAGGTGAAGACCTTACACAGTGGCAGCATGTAGTGCTGATTTTTCAGCTGAGCATTCCCGCCATTCTGGCACAGCTGTCTTCCATTATCCTGGAATACGCGGACGCCTCCATGGTCGGCCGGCTCGGCGCGGGCGAATCCGCCTCCATCGGACTTGTCACATCCACAACCTGGCTGTTCGGCGGCCTCTGCTCGGCTGTCGCCCAGGGCTATACCATTCAGGTTGCGCACAGCGTCGGAGGCAGGGATCACAGGAAAGCCCGCATCCTCGTGCGCCACGGACTTCTGGCAGCCCTGCTGTTCAGCCTTCTTCTGATGGCAGCCGGACTTCTGATCAGTTCTGATCTGCCAAGGTGGCTCGGCGGGGATCCTGCCATATGTAAAGACGCCTCCGTTTATTTCCGGATTCTGATGCTCCATGTTCCGCTGATGCAGCTCAATTATATGGCCGGCGGCATGCTCCAGTGCAGCGGCGAGATGCGGGTTCCCGGCTTCTTAAATGCATTGATGTGCTTTCTGAATATCATCCTCAATGCACTGCTGATCTTTCCGTCCGGTACGATCCGCATACCCGGACTGCCGGTCAGTCTTCCGGGAGTCGGGCTGCGTGTGGCGGGCGCCGCGTGGGGAACAGTGCTGGCCGAACTCATCTGCGTCTCGATCATGCTGTACTATCTTCTGTACCGGTCTCCTCTTCTCAAGCTGCAGAACGGAGATCATGAGCCCTACAGCCGGCAGGAACTGAAGAAAGCGCTGCGCATCTCCATCCCGGCAGGGTTCGAGTCGGTGGTGACAGGCAGCGCTTATGTGGCATTTACGGCGATCGTCGCTCCTCTGGGAATGTACGCGCTCGCCGCAAACTCCTTCTCGATCATGGCAGAAAGTCTTTGTTATATGCCGGGTTACGGGATCGCGATAGCCGCCACAACGGTGATCGGACAATGCTTCGGAGCCGGCCGGACTGCGCTTGCAAGACGCCTGTCATGGCTGCTCACGGTTCTCTCCATGTTCGTGATGTCGTGCAGCGGTTTTCTCATGTACATGTTTGCGCCGCAGATGATCGGCCTCCTCTCGCCTGTTCCGGAAGTCAGAGCACTTGGCACCATGGTCCTCAGGATCGAGGCATTTGCCGAACCTCTGTACGCGGCATCTATCGTGATCAGCGGCATTTTCAGAGGATATGGAGACACACTGGTCTCCAGTATATTGAATCTCATCAGTATGTGGGCTGTCAGGATCCCGCTCGCGGCATTCCTCGCCGGGAGATCCGGGCTCATGGGCGTCTGGACGGCCATGTGCATAGAGCTTTGTGTGCGGGGGATCTTATTTATCGTGAGACTAAGCACCAGGGACGGTTCGAGACCACTGAAAAAGTAGGGTCTCAAAATTGAGGTCCTTGAATTATCACAA
>CACXFM010000244.1 GCA_902766955.1 uncultured Lachnospiraceae bacterium
CCCATGCGTTTGATCAATATATTCGTTCCTTTGTCAAAGATGAACAGATGTACTACATCATTCTGGATGAAATACAGCTGGTTGATGATTTTGAATATATCTTAAATGGTCTGCTATATGAAAAAATCTTGATGTTTACGTAACAGGCAGCAATTCCAGATTTTTATCATCCGACATCATTACAGAATTCCGCGGAAGGGGGGGATCAGATCCGGGTGCAGCCGGCAGATAGGAGTGGAAAATACTTCGCGGTATCGTCCTGAAGCCGGCATGGAGAAGAAAGAGGTAGAAAATGCTAAGTTTATTATTGGTTATCCTGTTTGTGGTCATTCTTTTTAAGATCACGGGATTTGTATTTCACGTTATCGGAACAATGCTCGGCTGGGTATTCGGAATATTCGGATGGCTGTTTCTTGCTGGACTTGCGGTGACAGTATTCGGTTTGGCGATGATTGCCGTCCCGGCAATTTTGGTAGTCGGCGGTGTTGCGCTCATCACTGCGGCAGCCTCCTGATTTAGAGGCTTCTGATTTGGAGGTGCGGCTATGTATGGAATTTATGACAGGGATAAAGAGATAAAGGAGGCGATCCGCGCAGGCGAACGTGCTCTTGGCAGCCTGAGAGAAGCGCAGAGACAGCTGAATAGTGCTCTGTACTATCTATCAGATGGAATCAATGAAAGTGTCCTCATGAAGGGATTACGGATGAGATGATCTATATTGGAAACCATGTATCTTTTTCAAAAGGATATGCTGCTATGGGACTTCATGAGAAAGTTCTTGGCGGGAATACATTCGCTTTTTTCACGAGGAATCCGAGAGGCGGCAAGACAAAAGACATTGACCGGGCGGATATTGACGCGTTAAATAAACTGCTCCGGAATGAGAAATTTGGTCCGCTGGTTGCGCATGCTCCGTATACAATGAATCTGTGCTCTTCAAAGCCGGAAATCCGTGAGTATTCAAAGCGGGTATTTCAGGAAGATCTGGCAAGAATAGAAATGCTTCCCGGAAACTGCCTGAATTTTCATCCGGGTTCGCATACAGGACTGGGAACGGAGAAGGGAATAGAGATCATAGCGGATGTGCTGAATGAAACATTGCGACCGGATCAGAGTACGACGGTTCTCCTTGAAACGATGGCGGGAAAAGGGACGGAGATCGGAAAGACATTCGGGGAACTGAAAGCGATCTTAGATCTGGTCAGGGCGGATGTACAGTGCCACCTTGGCGTTTGTCTGGACACCTGCCATATCTGGGACGCCGGATACGACATTGTAAATGATCTTGACGGTGTACTGAATCATTTTGATGAGGTGATCGGAATTGAACGACTTTACGCTGTTCACCTGAACGATAGCAAGAATCCGTGCGGATCCCATAAAGACAGACATGAAAAGATCGGGAAGGGATGTATAGGTAAAGAGGCTCTGATGAAGGTCGTCACACACCCGGTGCTTCAGGGTAAACCTTTTATTCTGGAGACGCCGAACGATGATGACGGTTACAAAGCGGAGATTGCGATGGTGAAAGAAGATGCACCGAGGAGTAAAGAAGCTATGAACAGTATCTATCACAGAATCAGCGTCAGAAAATATGAAGATAAAGCAGTGGAAAAAGAGAAAATCATGGAAATCCTGAAAGCCGGGATGCAGGCCCCTTCTGCAGGAAATCAGCAGCCATGGGAATTTTATGTTGTGACAGATAAAAACAAAATTCAGCAGCTTTCCAAATGCAGTTCGTATGCCGGATGTGCTGCAAATGCACCGGTTGTCATTGTTCCGGTTTATAAGAAAGAAGGGGTCAGGTTTCCGGGGATGGTTCTGGAAGACATGTCTATTGCTCAGGAAAATATGTGGCTCATGACAGATTCACTGGGCCTTGGAGGAGTCTGGCTCGGAATTGCACCGGTACCGGACCGCATGGAAAATGTAAAGAAGGTTCTGAACCTGCCTGATAATTTAGAAGCATTCTCGCTCTTTCCTGTCGGATATCCGGCAGAGAGCCGGCCGCAGCAGGACAGGTTTGATGAGAGCAGGATTCATTTCGTGCAGTAAGCTGTCTGATTGGTAAAATACGGCTTTTTCTCACTTTATGTCGTTTTTTCAGCTGCGGTCTGTCCTAATATGCCCGTGAAAGGAGGTCATCAGATGGACCAGCAGAAAATCGGCCGATTTTTGAGGGATAAGCTCATTTTGACCGGATCAGTTCTTCGCAGATTTTTCTATATTGACCGGCATAGATACTGCCTTTTTCCCATATAAAGTCGAGATCATGCTGCATGGAAAAATCCCGGAGCTTTATTTCGTGCAGCCTGCCGTTATGGAGCTCTTCCTTAACGGCAATTTTATACAGGAATGAAATCCCGCAGTCCTCTTTCAGCAGGGCTGTGATCGTATGCATATTCTC
>CACXFM010000245.1 GCA_902766955.1 uncultured Lachnospiraceae bacterium
GATCGGCGACGACGAGCACGGCTGGGACGACAACGGCGTCTTCAACTTCGAGGGCGGCTGCTATGCCAAGGTCATCAACCTGGACAAAGAGTCCGAACCGGACATCTACAACGCCATCAAGCGCAACGCTCTGCTTGAGAACGTCACACTGGACGAGAATGGCAAGATCGACTTCGCGGACAAGAGCGTCACGGAGAATACACGTGTCTCCTATCCGATCGAGCACATTGAAAAGATCGTCAAGAACGTCAGCCCGATTTCCGCAGGCCCGGATGCAGAAAATGTCATCTTCCTGTCGGCAGACGCATTCGGCGTTCTTCCGCCGGTTTCCATCCTGACACCGGAGCAGACAAAGTATTACTTCCTGTCCGGCTTCACGGCAAAGCTTGCCGGCACGGAGCGCGGCATCACGGAGCCCACACCGACCTTCTCGGCCTGCTTCGGCCAGGCTTTCCTGGAACTGCATCCGACCAAGTATGCGGAAGAGCTTGTGAAGAAGATGGAAAAGAGCGGCGCCAAGGCTTATCTGGTCAACACAGGCTGGAACGGCACGGGCAAGCGTATCTCCATCAAGGATACACGCGGCATCATCGACGCCATCCTGAACGGCGACGTCCTCAAGGCTCCGACCAAGAAGATCCCGGTCTTCGATTTCGAGGTTCCGACAGAGCTTCCGGGTGTTGATCCGGCCATCCTTGATCCGAGAGACACCTATGCGAGCGCTGCAGAATGGGATGCAAAGGCCCAGGATCTGGCACAGAGATTTATCAAGAACTTTGCCAAGTATGAAGGCAACGAAGCAGGCAAGGCACTTGTGGCTGCCGGCCCGAAGCTTTGATGCGTGACTGTTCTTTAAAAAGAAATAGCTGAACAATAAAAAAGCCGGACGCGGCATCATACTGCGTCCGGCTTTTCGTAAAATCTGATGGTCTGCGGGGAGGCGGCATACACGGATGAACGGGATTGTGGTGATCGGGGCTGTTTTTGTTGACATCAAGGGATATCCGCTGGCTCAGTATATAGCCGGCGGCCGCAATGTCGGAAATGTCGTGCAGGTGCACGGCGGCGTCAGCAGGAATATCGCGGAGGACATTGCCAATATTGAACTCCGCCCCACGTTTGTGAGTGTCGTGGACAGAAGCGGCACGGGGACGGACGTCATCGAGAAGCTGAAGCGGCACAAAGTCAATACGGACTATATCGCCAGAGAAGATGACGGTCTGGGGACCTGGCTGGCGATTTTTGACCACGGGGGAGATGTGATCGCCTCCGTCTCCAAGCGCCCGGATCTGCGGGGCGTCCTGGAAATGCTGGAAGCCCACGGGGATGAAATCATCAGCGGGGCCGACAGCGTGGCGATTGAAGTGGATATGGAGGCCCCGATTCTGAAGAAGGTCTATGAGCTTGCGGAGAAATACGGAAAAAAGGTATATGCTGCCGTATCCAATATGTCGATTGCGATGGAGAGGAGGGACCTGCTCACCCGCTCGGCCTGCCTGGTCTGCAACAGGCAGGAGGCGGAGCTTCTGTTTTCCGAGAATTATGAAGGACTGACGCCGGAGGAGATGTGCGATGTCCTGCAGAAGCGGATCGTCCGGATGGGCATGCCGCGGATGGTGGTGACGCTGGGGGACGAAGGTGCCGTCTACGCCGGGGAGTCCGGAGAGTCGGGAATCTGTCCGCCCCAGAAAGTGGAAGTCGTCGATACCACGGGCGCGGGTGACGCTTTTTTCGCCGGCGTCACCATCGGCCTGACCTACGGCAAGACTCTGGCCGAAGCGGCCGCCATCGGCACAAGGATGGCTTCGGCCGTGATTGCGACGAAGGAGAGCGTCTGCCCCAGGTTCCGTCCGGAGGAATTCGGCCTCGCGGAGCGCAGTTAAAAGAGAGAAAGCAGCGGGACATGCGTAAGGCGTCCCGCATAATTGGAAAGGAGATCCTTAAGGATGCTGAAAATTACCTTTATGGGCGCGGGGAGTACCGTCTTTGTCAGAAACGTGATCGGTGACTGCATGTGTACGCCCTCTCTGCGTGACGCGGAGATCGCGCTGTACGATATTGACGCGGAGAGGCTGGCGGACTCGGAGATGATCCTCAAGGCACTGAATGCCAATATCAATGAAAACCGGTGCGTGATCCGGACTTATCTCGGAGAGGAAAACCGGCGCGAGGCCCTGAAGGGAGCCCGCTTCGTCATCAACGCGATCCAGGTGGGCGGCTATGACCCCTGCACGATCACGGATTTTGAGATCCCCAAAAAATACGGTCTCCGCCAGACCATCGCCGATACGCTCGGGATCGGCGGGATCATGCGGGCGCTGCGCACGATTCCCGTCATGAAAGCCTTCGCGGATGATATGGAGGAGGTGTGCCCGGATGCCCTCTTCCTGAACTATACGAATCCGATGGCGATGCTCACGGGCTATATGCAGCGCTATACGAAGGTCCGGACGGTAGGTCTCTGCCACAGCGTGCAGGTCTGCTCCGAGACCCTGCTGAAGGAACTCGGCATGGAGGACCGCCTGGAGGGCAGGACGGAGCTGATCGCCGGCATCAACCATATGGCCTGGCTCCTGAAGTTAAACGACAAAAACGGAAATGACCTCTATCCGGAAATAAAGCGCAGGGCGGAAGAGAAGAACCGCGCGGAGAAGCACGGCGACATGGTCCGCCTGGAATATATCCGGAGACTGGGCTATTACTGCACGGAATCCAGCGAACATAATGCCGAGTACAATCCGCTCTTCATCAAATCCCGCTACCCGGATATGATCGACGCGTGGCAGATTCCGCTCGACGAATATCCGCGCAGGTGCATCAAGCAGATTGAAGGGTGGAAGGAAGAAAAGGCCGGCATTCTGGCGGACGGCAAGATCACGCATGAGCGCTCGAAGGAGTACGCTTCTTATATCATGGAAGCCATCGTGACAAATACGCCCTACAAAATCGGCGGCAATGTCCTGAATACGGGACTGATCGACAACCTGCCGTCCGATGCCTGCGTCGAGGTGCCCTGCCTGGTGGACGGAAGCGGCATCACGCCCTGCCATGTGGGACGCCTGCCCGAGCAGTGCGCCGGCATGAACAGGACCAATATCAACGTGCAGCTCATGACGATTCAGGCGGCCGTGACGCGCGACAGGGAGGACATCTACAGAGCGGCCATGCTGGATCCCCACACGGCAGCGGAACTCAACATCGACGATATCGTGGCCATGTGCGACGAACTGATCGCGGCCCACGGCGATTATATGAAAATGTACAGCTGAATGCGGAGTCTGTGATGAGTAAGAACATTCTTTCGGATATCAGAGAGAACGTGGCAAAAGTGATGATAGGCAGGGAGAAGGCAGCGGACCTTCTCCTTGTCGCTCTTGCGGCGGGCGGCCACGTACTTTTAGAGGACGTGCCCGGGACGGGCAAAACCGTGATGATCAGATCGCTCGCGAAGTCGCTGGGCATGAAATTCGGCCGGATTCAGTTCACGCCGGATCTTCTGCCCAGTGATGTGACCGGCCTCAACTATTATAATCAGGAGGCGGGCAGATTCGTCTTCCGCGAGGGCCCTGTCTTTGCACAGATTCTGCTGGCGGACGAGATTAACAGAGCCACGCCGAGGACGCAGTCCGCCCTGCTTGAATGCATGGCGGAGGGACAGGTGACAGTGGACGGGGAGACGAGATCCCTGGCCAGGCCCTTCTTTGTGGCCGCCACACAGAACCCGGTGGAGACCCTGGGCTGCTTCCCGCTTCCCGAGGCGCAGCTGGACCGCTTCTTCATGAAGATCAGTATGGGAGACCTGTCGGCGGAAGAGGAGAGGCAGATGATCGACCGCTTCATCACGGCAGAGCCCCTGGAGGAGCTGGAAGCCGTCGCCTCGGCGGAGGACCTGCTTGCCCTGCAGAAAAGGACAAGAGAGGTGTATGTCCATCCGGACCTCCGGAATTACATGGCGGCTCTCGCGCAGAAAACCAGGCGGATTTCCGCATCCGGGATCCGCGAGGGAGTGAGCCCCCGCGGTACGCTGGCGCTGCTCCGCGCGGCCCAGGGCTTCGCGCAGCTCCGCGGCAGGGATTACGCCGTGCCGGAAGACATAAAAGATGCGGCCGTCCCTGTGCTGGCCCACCGGCTCCTGGCCGAAGACGCATATGAGACGGCCAAACAGGAGAGAATCCGGCAGCTTCTTCAGACCGTTCCGCTTCCGACGGAAGACTGGCGGCGCAGATGATTGCCGTGCTGCTTCTGGCCGCGTTTATACCGGCCGCAATCTGGAGGTATTACATCCGGAAGAACTGGGACAGGGGTCTGGCCGTGAAAGTCCTGTTCAGGGAATCCGCGGTCTATGCCTCCGGGCGCGCGCACCTGGAGGAAGTCATCGAAAACCGGGGCAAACTGCCCCTTCCGGTCCTGGAGGTCGGCTTCCGGATCGGCAAAGGGGTGTCCTTTGCCGATGAAGACAATACGCAGGTCAGCGATTACGTCTACAAAAGAGATGTTTTCTCGCTCCTCGGGAGGGAGTGCATCCGGAGAAACCACGAGCTGATCTGTGAGAAGCGCGGGCTCTACAGAATCAGCCAGGTCAGCTGTTCAGCCAGGCCCCTCCTCTACGGGAAAGTCCGCAGCCGGGAGGAATCCTCCGACAGCGAGCTCTATGTCTATGCCGCAAGAACGGACATCGCGGGGCTGCTGCCGCAGATGGAAGTGCTTCTGGGCGAGCGGGAGAGCGCAAGACGGGTTTACGAGGATCCGTTTGCCTTTGCCGGGATCCGCCCGTATACGAGCAGCGACCCGATGAAAACGGTCAACTGGAAGGCCAGCGCGAGGAGCGGGGACCTGATGGTCAACACATATTCCTCCGTGCAGGCGGAGCAGGTCACGCTCTACCTCGATGTGTCAGACCCGTATATCGTGAAAAGCCCGAAGCTGACCGAAGAGAGCATCTCCCTGGCCGCGACGCTTGCCGAATCTCTTTTGCGCAAGGGGCTGGAAGTGGGGCTTGAGACGAATGCGGCCCGCGAAGGGGAGGAAGAGCCGCTCTCATTTCCGCGCGCGCGGGGGAGGGAGCAGCTGAAGAAGATCGAACAGTTTCTGACCTCCGATATGGACGCGTTCCGCGCGGTCCCTTTCCGGCAGCCGCGCGGTGAGGAGACAGCCGGAGTCCGGGTCCTGATCTCCAAGAATGCGACGCCGGAACTGCAGGAGGAGATGCTCGGGATCCTGGGACGGGAAGGCAGCGGTGTCTGGGTGATTCCGGTCCGGAGCGGGGACAGCCTGCGGATTCTCCCGAAGGGACCGCTCCGCCTGATAAGAAGAGAGGTGCTGTGAAGACGATGGAAAAGCGCTTTATGAAGACAGCGGAGATCCTCCATGCCGTTCTGATCCTCGCGCCCGTGTTTCCCCTGATCATGATGCTGCACCCGGACAGGGCGGAGTCCATGCTTTTTCCCGCGTATGTGCTCGGATGGATGATCCTGCCCTTTGCGGCAGTCATGCGGTACGCGGTCTGGAAAACCCGTCTGTACGGCCAGTATCTGCTGGCCTGCGCGGCCTGTATGGCCTGTGCAGCGGTACTTTCGCACCTGGCCGGCAGGCTTTTGTTTCCGCGGGCGGCGACGGCGGCCGGTTTTACCGCGGCCGTGACGGCGGAGCTCTTCCTCCTGTTTCTGGATTACGACCGGCTGAGAAGAAAAGAAGTGAGCCGGCGGAGAGCGCTCCGGGAAAACGACCTGAGCTGGGAGGCGAGGAGCACCGCTTTTGAGCGGCCGGCGCCGCCCTTTGCGCTCCTCTTTGCCGTGTATTACGCGGCGGCGCTGCTCACGGCCTGCCCGCTGCTCTGCAATATTTCCGTGGCTTCTCTGGCCGTCTATTTCGTGATGGCGGCCTTTTACGAGTGGATGCGGGCGCGGAACGAATATCTCGGAAGGGTCAGCTATATCAGTCATATCCCCTGCCGCCGGATCCGGCAGATCGGGGGCGTTACGCTGGCGCTCTGCCTGGCGGTGCTGAGCCTGGCGCTCATCCCCTGTTATCTGACCGCCGGGCGGAGGCAGTACCGGGATCTAAGAAAATACAGGCCGTCTCTCGTGATGACGGACGAGGAAGTCCGCGCGCTGATGAGGCAGGAGGAGGACGGCGCGGTTTTCGATCCGGAGTGGCTGCCGGAAGCGGAGGAACAGGGTGAGCCGTCCCCCGTCATGACGGCCATCCTCCGCATAGTGGGCGCGGGCGCCCTGCTGGTCTTCCTGATTGCCATGCTGCGGCACCTGAAGCAGCATTTCGCGGAATTCCGCGACCGCTTTGACGAAGACAACGGCGATCTCGCCGAGACGATCCGGGATGATGCGCCCGCTCCCGCCAGGCTGTCTGTCCGCAGAGCGCGCCGCCGAGGCGGCGGGGAGCGCGAAGACGTGCGCCGGGAATACCGGAGAACGGTGCGGAGACATCGGAAGGAGATCCCGGAGGCCTGGGAGGCGCCCTCGGAAATCGAGGAGAAGGCGGGAATTGCCGGAACGCCCGCCGGACAGGACCTGCACAGGCGGTACGAAGAGGCGCGGTACGGTTCTTAAGAGAGAACCGCCGTCATGAGGGAATCTTGCACCGGCAGCTGTTCCCGGGCTTGAGTGTGCCGGGACTTCTGTAGTATGATATTATGACTTAGAGACCCCAGCTTTCTGTAGAAAAGGAGAAGACTATGGCAGAATTCAGGTCGGATATTGAAATCGCACAGGCATCGGAGATGCTTCCCGTCACGGAGATCGCGAAAGCGGCGGGCGTGGAGGAAAGATATCTCGAACAGTACGGGAGATATAAGGCCAAGATTGATTACAACCTGTTAAAGGAATGCACCCGTCCGGACGGAAAGCTGATCCTCGTGACGGCCATCAATCCGACACCTGCCGGTGAGGGAAAGACGACGACGACGGTCGGACTGGCCGACGGCATGAAGCGCCTTGGCAAAAACGTCATGGTGGCCCTGAGAGAGCCCTCTCTGGGACCCGTGTTCGGCATCAAAGGCGGGGCAGCCGGCGGCGGTTATGCCCAGGTGGTGCCGATGGAGGACATCAATCTGCATTTCACGGGGGATTTCCATGCGATCGGCGCGGCCAATAATCTGCTGGCTGCCATGATTGACAACCACATTTTCCAGGGAAATGCCCTGAATATCGATCCGCGGAAAATCACCTGGAAGCGCTGCGTGGATATGAATGACCGCCAGCTCAGGAACGTGATTGACGGTCTCGGCGGGCGTACGAACGGCACGCCCAGAGAGGACGGCTATGACATCACGGTGGCTTCGGAGATCATGGCGGTGCTCTGCCTGGCCAGAGATATCAGTGATCTCAAGGAGCGGCTCGCGAGAATCGTGATCGGCTACACATACGGCAAGGTGTCCGAGCAGAAGCCCGTGACTGCCGGTGACCTGAAGGCCCAGGGCGCCATGGCGGCGCTTCTGAAGGACGCGCTGAAGCCGAATCTCGTGCAGACGCTCGAACATACGCCGGCTCTGGTCCACGGAGGACCGTTTGCGAATATCGCGCACGGCTGCAATTCCGTGACGGCGACCAGGGTCGCCATGAAGCTCGCCGACTATACGGTGACGGAGGCCGGCTTCGGCGCCGACCTCGGAGCTGAGAAATTCCTTGACATCAAGTGCCGCATGGCCGGCATCCGGCCGGACTGCGTTGTGATCGTGGCGACGGCCCGCGCCCTGAAATATAACGGCGGCGTGCCCAAAAACGAGACCGGAGAAGAAAACCTGGAGGCGCTGGAGAGAGGCCTTCCCAATCTGCTGAAGCACGTGTCGAATATCCGGGACGTCTTCCATCTGCCCTGCGTCGTGGCCATCAACCGCTTCCCGCAGGATACGGAGGCCGAGCTCTCGCTGATCCGCGAGAAATGCAGGGCGCTCGGCGTCAACGTGGCGCTGTCCGAGGTCTGGGCAAAGGGCGGCGAAGGTGCGCTTGAACTGGCGGAGGAAGTGATCCGCCTGGCCGATGAGCCGAATGACTTTGCGTTTGCCTATGATCTGGACCTGCCCGTCAGGGACAAGATCGCCGCGATTGTCACCCGGATTTACGGCGGCAGCGGCGTGGCTTACACCGGGGAGGCGGAGAAACAGATCAGACAGCTCACGGCTCTCGGGTTCGACCGCCTGCCGGTCTGTATGGCCAAGACACAGTACTCGCTCACGGATGACCCGGCTAAGCTCGGAGCACCCAAAGATTTCACGGTGACGGTCAGATCAGTCAGGGTGTCCGCGGGCGCGGGCTTCCTCGTGGCTCTCACCGGAGAAATCATGACCATGCCGGGCCTGCCGAAGGTGCCGGCGGCGGAGCGCATCGACGTGGACGAAAACGGAAAGATATCGGGGTTATTCTGAAAAGATGAAAGATTTTACGCAGGATTCATGCAGGGAATTTGTGAGAGCGCTTGCTTCCTCCGACCCGGTGCCGGGGGGAGGCGGCGCGGCGGCTCTGGCCGGCGCCCTGGGCACTGCCCTGGGCAATATGGTCGGCAGTCTCACCGTGGGGAAAAAGAAATACGCGGCCGTCGAAGCGGAGATTCTCTCCTTGAAGGCGGAATGCGACGCGCTCGAGGAGGAGCTGCTGGACCAGGTTCTGCTGGATGCGGAAGGCTTTGCCCCGCTGGCGGAGGCCTACAGGATTCCGAAAGGCCAGGAGGGCCGGGAAGAGATCCTCGAACAGGCCACGCTTGCGGCCTGTGAAGTCCCGCTCCGGATCATGCGGCTTTCCTGCAGGGCCCTGGACGCCGTCCGGACCATGGCGGAGAAAGGATCCAGGCTGGCCGTCTCCGATGCCGGCTGCGGTGCGGCGCTTCTCCGGGCGTCACTGGAGGCGGCGGCACTGAATGTGTACATCAATACGAAGACACTGAAGGACAGGGATGCCGCGGAGAGGATCAACGCGGAGTGCGGCGGGATGCTTATGGAGTACCGGGCCGCCGCCGATGAGATCTACGCGGCCGTGCTGGATTCGCTCCGGTAATGCGGCTTCACCGGGATGCACCGGTGTCCTCCGTCTTATGCCGGCGGCGGGTCAGAAGCGAAATACAGTGTGAGGGGGACAGCGCAAAATGGCAAAAATATTATCCGGCAAAGAAGTCGCGGAGGCTATGAACGCCCGGATCCGGGAGAAGACCGCGCGTCTTGCGGCACAGGGAGTTGTGCCGAAACTGGCAGTGATCCGGTGCGGAGAGGATCCGTCGGATCTTTCCTATGAGAGGGGGATCCTGAAGCGGGCATCCGTGACCGGGATTGAGACGGAGCAGATCCTTCTGCCCGCGAGCGTGACGGCGGAAGAACTGATCAGCCGGATCGAGGAACTGAATGCCGATCCGGGCGTCCACGGCGTCCTTCTCTTCCGCCCGCTGCCGGCAGGCCTGCGGCTGATGGAGAGAGAGATCTGCAATCACCTCGTCCCGGAGAAAGATGTGGACAGCATGACGGACTTAAGCTGTGCCGGCGTGTATGAAGGGAAAGACCTGGGCTTTCCGCCCTGTACGCCCAGCGCCTGCATGGAGATTCTCCGCTATTACGGGTATGACCCCGCGGGGAAGAACGCCGTTGTGATCGGCAGATCGCTGGTGGTCGGCAAGCCTATGGCCATGATGCTTCTGGCCGCCAATGCCACGGTCACGGTCTGCCACACGAAAACCGCAGATATAAAGGAGGTCACGTCCCGCGCGGATCTGATCGTCACTTCCGCGGGGAGAGCCGGATTCCTGACCGGGGAATATGTGCGCCCCGGACAGACCGTCATCGACGTCTCCGTGAACTGGGACCCCGGGAAGAATGACGGGCGGGGCGGGATCACCGGCGACGCGGTCTTCGGGGAAATCGAGCCGCTTGTCGATGCAGTCACGCCGGTTCCGGGCGGAGTCGGCAGCGTGACGACCTCCGTGCTGATGAGCCATGTGGCGGAGGCGGCAGAGAAATTTCCGGCCGCAAAAGATTAACTGATCGAGGCGGGGTGTCCGGCCGCCCTGCACAGGCGGCCGGGCAAAGTCGCGGCGATTCCCTGCCTGAATTGGGAAAAAGAGACAAAGATGGGACGGAAATGTAAAACTACATTGGGAAAAGCGCACAATTGATGAATCAGAATCGCTGTGATACCATGAAAAAAGGGTGTTGTTTCGTTTTTTTGTGCTGAGGGGAACAAAAAACGGGCCGTGCGGCAGGTCGGACCGGGATGAGAGACGAGAACCATGATTGATTTTCATGCGCATATACTGCCGGGCATTGATGACGGCAGCAGAGACCGGGAGGAGACCGGTCAGCTTCTGGAAGCAGAAGCGGAGCAGGGAGTAGAGGCAGTTGTGGCTACTCCTCATTTTTATGCGCACCACACGACCCCCGGCAGGTTCCTCGAGAAGAGGGAGCTGTCTTTTCAGAGACTTCAGGAAGTGCGGACCCGCATGAAGGATGAGGGCGGTGCGCCGCCGGAAGTCCTGAAGGCGGCCGAGGTCTTTTATTTTCCCGGAATCGGGCAGGCGGAACGCCTGAAGGACCTGACGCTGGAGGGGACGGACCTGCTTCTGCTGGAGATGCCGTTCTGCCAGTGGGACGCAGGAGTCCTGGAGGACGTGCGGGAGATTATGGACAGGCAGAGGCTGCGCGTCATTCTTGTCCATCTGGAGCGGTTCTATCCCATACAGAAGAAGAAGGACATCTGGGAGGAGGTTCTGAATCTCCCCGTCATCATACAGCTGAACACGGGGAGCTTTCTCGAGTGGAGAGGGAAGCGGGTCTGCAGGAAACTCATGCAGAGCGGGCTGCCGGTGCTCCTGGGGACGGACTGCCACAATATGAAAAACAGGAAGCCTGACATGGCGGAAGGCCGCAGGGCCCTGGCGAAAATGCTGGGAGAGGCCGCGGCGGAGAGGACGGAGAAGCTCGCCGGGGAACTTCTGGCGGGACGGTTACAAACAGGCACATGAAAAAGAGGAATAGAAAACAGATCCCGTTCATCGCGGCGGCCGTCATCGGGGCGGCAGCGCTCCTCGCGGTCATTCTGTTGGGAGGCGCAAAGCTGGACCGCAGGATGAACAGCGCGGCGATCGCGGCAGACACGTATGAGGCGCGCGGGAACAGCGGCTACATAAGGGGGACGGTGGCGCTGGACGGGTTTCATTACAACTATTATCATAATATCGAAAATTATCTGGTGATCGGCGTGGACAATTCCGTCACCGATGACGGCAATCACACCGGTATGGCGGATTTCCTGCTGCTGATGAGCATCGACAAGACGGCAGACACCTACTCGCTTCTGGAGCTGAACCGTGACACGATAACGGAAATCAACACGATCGGGCCCGACGGCACCGGCGTCGGCACGGCGGATCTTCAGCTCTGCACGGCCCACTGGTACGGCGGAAGCGAGGCGATCGGCTGCGAGAACCAGGTCCGCGCGGTCTCCAAGCTGCTCGGCAGGCTCCCCATCAACGGCTATTATTCCATCCGGATGGAGGACATTCCCAAACTGAATCATGCGATCGGGGGTGTGACCATCACGCTGGAGGACGATATGACCGCCAGCCATCCGGACATGAAGAAGGGGGCGACGGTCACGCTGACGGACGAGATGGCCGAGATCTACCTGCGGGCCCGTATGAGCACGGGCAGCGGCACCAACGAAGAGCGCATGAGGCGGCAGCACGCCTATCTCGAGGCCTTCCTGACCCAGGGGCTGGAGAAGACAAAGACATCTCCGCGCTACTTCTACAACGTGTTTGAGGATATGACGGATATCGCCGTGACCGATCTCACGGGCAAGCAGATCTCCAGGATCGCCAAGGCGCTGACGCAGAATGAGCGGACAGGCATCTGGAAGTTCGAGGGTGAGAGTACAACCGGGCAGGCGCTGGGCGACGGCATCGACCATGCCGAGTTTTATCCGGACGGAGCCTCCGTGGTCAGTGTGATGACAGAGATCCTCACGCTGGAAAAGGGAGCGGAAGTGACGCAGGATGAAATTGACGAAGAGGAAATGAAGGAAATGGAAGCGCTGATGCCGGCTGACTGGGAAGGAGCGGCGTGAGCCGGAAGAAGGCCGACTGCTTAAGCAGCAGCAATATGAGTGAAGGAGAGGTACAGTTCTTAAAATGGAGCCGCAAAATAACAGGGTGCCCGCGAATCTGAATCAGGCGGGACCGGATGAGATGGAGATAGACCTGATTGAACTGCTGTATCATTTTCTGTCGAAATGGTACTGGCTGCTCGCGGGTCTCCTCATCGGCGCCGTGGCAGCCGGGGCGTATACATATTACCGGATTACGCCGAAATTCACGGCGACGGCAAAACTTTACATGGTCTCGAATTCGAGCGATACCATCGTGGATCTCTCGGATTTCAATATCGGCAATTCGCTCTCCTCGGACTACCGGGAGCTGATCCGCGTGAGGCCGGTTCTCGAAGAGGTCATCGAGGAGGAGGAGCTCCCCTATACCTATGAGCAGCTCCGGAACATGATCACGATTTCGACGATCAATGACACCCGCATTCTTCAGATTTCGGCGACCAGTACAAGTCCCAATGAGGCGATGACCATCGCCAATGCGCTTGCGGACAAGGCGACGGAGGAGATCCCGGTCCTGATGGATACGACGAAGCCGAATATCGCCGAGCGGGCCATCGTGCCGACGCAGAAGAGCTCGCCCAGCATGCAGAGAAACACTCTGCTTGGCGGCCTGATCGGTTTTCTGATCGTTGCGGCGATCCTGACGGTTTTCTTCCTCATGGATGATACGATGTCGACCGCCGAAGACGTCCAGAAGAAGCTCGGCATCATGCCGCTGACGATCATCCCGGAGAGCGAGATGCAGGGCAAAAAGTCCGGCGACGGCACGAAGGTGAAGAAGCAGCGCAGGAGGAAACGCAGATGAAAACGATCGAAGTGCAGAATGTCGGGGCGCTGCCCTATGCGATGGAGGAAGCGGTGAACCGCCTCCGCATCAATATCGGCTTCCTTGGAAATGATATCAGGAAGATCATGATCATCAGCACGTTTCCGGATGAGGGCAAGAGCACGATCGCCGTTAACTTATGGCGGCAGATGTCCGAAGCGGGCACGAAGAGCCTGCTCCTTGATGTGGATATGAGAAAATCGGTCTTCAAGCGGGAGCATCTGCCGGAGGCGTCCGAAAAGGACGGGTTCAAGGGAACTTCCGATTATCTCGCCGGAAATGCGGACATTGATGACGCGGTCTGCCACACCCAGTTTGAGTCCGGCGATATCATGATGAACGCGGAGAACGTGGTCAATCCGTCGATTCTCCTGGACAGCGAGCGCTTTACGGAGATGCTGGATTACTTCAGCCGCAATTACCGCTACACGTTTGTGGACGTGCCGCCTCTGGACCTTGTATCGGACGGCGAGCGCATCGGCAGCCAGTGCGACGGGGCCATCCTCGTGATCCGCGCCGGGGTCACGCCGACGGGAGCGGTCAAGGCGACAATCGCCCAGCTGGAGCGGGCCGGCTGTCCGGTGCTGGGCGTGGTGCTGAACCGGGTCGAGAATTCCAAGCGCGGCTACTACTCGGGGCATTCGCATTACGGCTCCTATTACGGAGGCAGTTATTACTACGGGCAGAAAATCAACTGACGGTGTATTGCAATCGCTGACAGCAGCGCCTTATAATGATTCAGGGGATATCAAAGATATCTTTTGAATATTGTCCCCAACCGGTCAGAGGACAAGGATAAATTGTTATTAATTGGGAAAGGAGGAGATTACCAATGCGCAATTTAGCTAAGAGAGTGCTTGTGCTTATACTCTCTGCCGTTATGGTATTCGGTACTGTCTCGACCGCATTTGCGGCGACATCAAGTCCGACCACAGCTCCGGAGCATGTCACATCAAAGAACGTGACGACTTACCTGAAACGTACGCTGAACACAAACGCCAACGGATGGTGCGCCCTTCTGAAGACGAAGGACGAGGACAAAAACAAGACAGTCGTGACTGTTGCAGACCAGCTGAAGATTACGACTACAGGTAAAACTTCGAAAGGTGCGACTGTGAAGTCCTCGATGACATATAAGGTCGGCGTTATCGGCGGCAAGGCATTTGACAAAGTCAAAAACCTCAAGACTGTCAAGCTCGGCAAACATGTCTATCAGGTCAACAATGAAGCGTTCCTGACAAACAAGAATCTGACCAAGATCATCATCACGGGAACCGGAAAGATCAAGTTCGGGAAGACCTCTCTCAAGGGTCTGAACATCAAGAATCTTAAGATCCAGGTGAACAAGAAGATGAACAAGGAACTCCAGCGCCAGCTGAAAGCCAATCTTCATGCACTCGGATTCACGAATAAACTTCTTGCATCCAACGTTTCGTTTGTTGCTATGTAAGCTTATAAAAATACCACGACCGGAGGTAGGACAATGCTGCCATGTAAATGGCGGCATTGTTTTTTGAAGGGAAAATACGAAAAAGCAAATTGCTTTTGAAAAGAGGATAACTAATGGGACGCAGAAAAGAACTGGCAAAAAACACGGCAATTCTCACACTGGGCAAGCTTCTGACGAAGGTGGTCAGTTTTCTTTTTCTGCCGCTTTATACGGCCATTCTTCTGGCGGAGGAGATGGGGACCTATGACCTCATGGTCACGTACGGGACGCTGCTCCTTCCCCTGGTAAACTGGCAGTTCGGGCAGGGCCTCTTCCGTTTTATGCTGGATAACCGGGAGGACACGGAGCGCCATACCGTTCTCTTTTCCACCCTTCTGACGTCCAGTGTCTTCCAGTGCGCGGCCTATGCGGTGATCTTTCTTCTGATCCGGCCGCTTCTCCGCTTTGAGGACACGTATTTCCTGCTTTGGTACGTAATTTTAAGCGTCTTCATGACGCTCCTGATGCAGTTTGTCAGGGGTCTTGGCAGCAATACGAAGTATGCCGTCGCGTCCTTTATCTCGGCGGCGGCCACCACCATTCTCAATGTGGTTGCCATCGTCTGGCTTCACATGGGCATCAAGGGAATGTTTATTTCGACCCTGATCGCCCAGGCCATGACGGTCGTGTATCTGATTTTTGCCTCCAAGTGCTGGCGGTACTTCCGCTTCGGCCTCTTTGACCGGGCGGCCTTTAAGAGCGTCTGCGCCTATTCGCTGCCGCTGATCCCCAATAATCTGGCCTGGTGGGTGGTCAATGCGTCCGACAGGACCGTGATCTCGGTCTTTCTGGGTGTGGCCGCAAACGGCATCTACGCCGTGGCCAACAAGTTTCCCAACCTGTTCATCCAGTTCTACAATATCCTGAATCTGTCGTGGACGGAGACCGTGACGCTTCATTATCAGGATGAGGACAGGGACGAATTCCTGACGGAAACAATGACAGACCTGTTCAAGATGTTCTCCTGCGTCTGTTTCCTGCTGATCGCCGTCATGCCGTTTCTCTTCCCGGTGATGGTCAATGCAAAATACGCGGATACGTATAACCACATCCTGATTCTGCTCTACGGCATGCTGTTCCGCGTGCTGGTGGGGCTCTACAGCTGCATTTATATCGCGCAGAAGAACGCGAAGAAGATCGCCGCCACTTCGGTCAGCGCCGCCATCATCAATCTGACGGTGGATTTCCTGCTCATCCGGAGGATCCGGATTTATGCGGCGTCGGTATCCACGCTCGTGGCCTTTCTCACCATGTTCGTGTTCCGCTATCTGGACGTCAATAAGACGGTGCGGATGCGCATCCGCCCCAAAATCGCCGTATCGAGCATCATCGCCGGGGCGGTCTGCACGGTGTCCTACTATTCGGGCAACCGGATCCTGCAGGCGGCCGTATTTGCGGCAGTCCTCGCATACAGTGCCGCCGTCAATATGGACATGGTCCGCGCGGGAAGCGGCATGGTCCGCAGGATGTTCCGCAAAAAAAGCGGAAAGGGGGAGGCGTGAGAGATGGATGACCGGATTCTTGTCACGAATATTCAGCGTTTTTCGCTGCATGACGGTCCCGGGATCCGCACCACGGCGTTTCTGAAGGGCTGCTCTCTGCGCTGCCCCTGGTGCGCCAATCCGGAAACCCAGGAGCGGGAGCCGGAGACGTACATGAAGGACGGCGCGGAGCATGTGTACGGGAAATGGTATACGGCGGAGGAACTCTTCCGCGAGCTCGTGAAGGACAGGGCCTTTTACGGGAGCGGGCCCGGAGTTTCACGGGATGCCCTGAGTGCGGATGGGATCGATTCCCTTCCGGGCGGCGTCACCTTTTCGGGCGGGGAACCTCTTCTGCAGATGAAGAAGCTGGTGCCGCTCTGCGAAAAACTCAAAAGCGAGGACATTCATATTGCCGCCGAGACCTGCCTCTTTGTGA
>CACXFM010000246.1 GCA_902766955.1 uncultured Lachnospiraceae bacterium
CGGCTTGTAGGCCCTGACGTCCTCCGCGCTGATGATGCCTGCGGGATGGATGCCGTGCGCGGACAGATTCTCCTCCACATAAGAGGCGGCATTGTTTGTCAGCACATAGACCGGCAGAGGACAGCTTTCCATAAATGCAGCCGTATCGGGATAGAGCGGGCCTCTCCGCCACAGTCCCTGGTTGAGAAGGTGCAGCTCTTCGTGGTTATCTGCAAGACCGTGCTCCTTTTGGCACAGATCCAAAAGTTCCAGACACAGCTCGTCCTCATCCCGGAAGGAATCGTCCCGGGCGCCCCTCTCCAGGCGGTCCAGATTCATGAACCAGAAGCCGAGCGCTTCCTTTACGGACGCAAAGTCCGAATGGCGGAAGACGCGGTTGATCATTTCTTCGATATCTGCTCCCGCCTGACGGATCATGGTGCCCGTGTAGTCGAGAAGGACCGCTTTTTTGCTGGACAAAAGCTGCCGGAGTGACTGTCCGCTCATAAACCATACCTGCCTTTTTACATACCTGATATTCAGATGTAATCATACCACATCCTGAACGTGACATGAGAATGAAAAACGGGAGATTCCGTCACAGACTTCCCGGTAAGCTTCTGCCTTTGATTTTTGGTAATATGTTACAGAATAATAGAGCGAAAACAGACGATTTTCACAAAGATTGTCTGACGGGCAATTTATACTTGCTTTGTGCAGACTGATCACATATGATATAGAAAACAGATAACGAGTACGTACTCGTTAGGCAAAATCAACAGATTTTTTTCCATTTCAAGTGAGAATAGATTATAATGGCGGGGTGGAAGGGAGGTCCCCCCAGTGAAAGTCACAATTAAGATGATTGCCGAAAAGGCAGGCGTGCATCCGGCAACCGTAGACAAGGTTCTCCATAACAGAGTCGGCGTGAGCGACGAAGTCCGTCAGCGGATTAAGGAAATCATAAGAGAAATGGATTATCATCCGAATCCTGCCGGACGGCTGCTTCAGAAGCAGGGCGTCAGATACCGGCTGGCGGCTGTACTGGTACAGGTTGATGCACTTCCGTTTCTGCTGGACGGAATCCGGAAGGGAATCGCGGACCAGACCGGTTTTAATATCGAACTCCTTGAATATACAACTCCGTTCTATGACGCGCTGAGTCAGGCAAAGCTTATCAGAAAGCTTACGGAGGAAAAGGTCGACGGCATCGTGGTCACTCCGATTCAGTCTTCTTCTGTGGCGGAGGCAGTCAATCTGGCAGAGCAGGCAGGTATTCCGGTCGTCACGGCGAATTCGGACATCAGTGAATCGGAACGGCTCTGCTATGTGGGCCAGGACGGGGAACAGGCCAGCCGGGTAGCCGGCAGAATCATGGGCCTTCTGCTGGGCGGGCGCGGAAGCATCGCCATTGTTTCAAGCTCCATCGACACCGAAAACAACAGTTATTACGTGACGGTGAGAGAGAGAGGCTTCCGTGAGTTTATCCAGAGCGAGTATCCGGATATCCGGATTGCCGGAATTGTAGAGAACTTTGAAGATCCGCTGATTACCTACACGGAAACACGGAGGATTCTCCGGGAGCATCCGGAAGTGGCAGGCGTTTATGTGACCTCCGGCGGTGCGGCCCAGGTGGGGAAAGCAGTACTTGACAGCGGAAAAGCCGGGAATGTGAGGGTGATCACATATGAAGATTACCCGGATATTCTGGAACTGATGAAAAAAGGCGTGATTGACGTGACCCTCTCAAGCGAGCTAGAGAAACAGGGGGAGCTGCCGGTGAAACTGATCATGGACTGGCTTGTTCTCGGAAAAAAGCCGGAAAGCCGCACATTATTTACAGATATCAGGGTTCTGTTCCGCGAGAGTATTGTCTGACGGAAGGGAAGCCTCCGGAAGAGATTTCATGAATGACAATATTTGCAGTGCTGCTGCAAATATTATTTTTAAAACATTACGAGTACGTACTCGTTTATTTTTGAGCAAATGCGAGTACGTACTCGCAATAATAAAAAGAAAGAAGGAGGAGAGTAAATGGCGCATGAGGAATATGTCCTGGAGATGCGGGACATAGTCAAGGTGTTTCCAGGCGTTCGAGCGCTGGACGGTGTGCAGCTGAAGGTGCGCCCCGGAAAAGTGCATGTCATCTGCGGGGAAAACGGAGCCGGAAAATCCACGCTGATGAAAATCATCAACGGCACCTATGTGGCAGATGAAGGTGAGATGTACTACAAGGGCAAGCTGATCGGCCCTCATACGGTGCAGGATACGCTGGAGATGGGGATTGCCATGATTTACCAGGAGCTGAATCCCGTTCTCGAGATGACGATCGCGGAAAACATCTGGCTGGGCCGGGAACCCAAAAACGGGGCCTTTGTGGATTTTAAAAAGATGTACAGCGACACGCAGGAGCTCCTGGATCGCCTGAACATGCCTTACAAAGCCACGCAGAAGATGTACGAGCTTTCCATCGCGGGTCATCAGCTGATTGAAATCGCCAAGGCTATTTCGGTGAATGCTTCCGTCATCATCATGGACGAGCCCTCTTCGGCGATCGGCGACAAGGAGATCGGGATCCTGTTCGAACAGATTTTCTCTCTGAGAGACCAGGGGGTGGCGATTCTCTACATCAGCCACAAAATGGATGAGATTTTTAAAATCGCCGATGATATTACCATCATCAGAGACGGGAAATGGATTGAGACGGGACCGGCGGAGGATTACAACCCGGATAAACTGGTGGCAAGGATGGTCGGCCGTGAGATCACCAATGTGTTCCCCAAGGATACGACGGTCAAGATCGGAGACGTGATTTTCGAAGCGAAAAACCTGACGCAGGTAAAAGAAGATGGGGGCCGGTTCAGAAATATCAGCTTCCAGCTCCATGCAGGCGAGATCCTGGGGTTTGCAGGGCTCGTCGGTGCCGGCCGGAGTGAGGTAATGAGAGCTATTTTCGGGCTTGATCCACTGAGCTCGGGGCAGCTTTTTCTGAACGGGCAGGAAATTAAAATCAGAAATACGCAGGAGGCGATCGAAAAAGGGATTGCCATGGTCAATGAAGACCGCCGTGCCTACGGACTGGTTCTCGGACGCAGCATTCATCACAATATTTCTCTGGTTAATCTGAAGAAATATATGAAGGGACTTCTTGATGACAAGATGATCTCCGAGGACGTGGAAAAGATGCGGAATCTGCTGCAGATCAAGATCGCCCATGAAAATGTGGAAGCGGGAACCCTCTCCGGAGGAAACCAGCAGAAGGTGGTCCTGGCAAAATGGCTGGTCGGTGATGTAAAGGTCATGATTCTGGATGAACCGACCAGGGGTATCGATGTAGGCGCCAAATCAGAAATCCATAAACTGATGACCGAGTTTGCGCGCGAGGGGATGGGGATCATCATGATCTCTTCCGAGCTCCCCGAGATTCTCGGCATGTCCGACCGGATCGTGGTCATGCAGGAAGGCGTGATCCAGGGCGTCCTGGACCGTCAGGAGGCCACACAGGAAAATATCATGAAACTTGCGACGAAAGGAGTGAAGAAAGATGAATGAAAATAAGCGCGTAAACATCGGACAGCTCTACGGGAAATACGGAATCTTCGTCATACTTGCTATTATCTTTATTGTTTCGGCACTGTTCGTTCCCGGTTTCCGCAGTCTCTATAACCTGAAGAACGTGCTCCTTGCCATCGCATGTACGACGACGCTGGCATTCGGTGCCACATTTGTCATCATTCTCGGAAACATCAATATTTCATATGGTTCCGAACTGGCCTTCATCGGCTGCATCGCCTGTATGGTGAACGTGGCGACGGGATCTGTCTTAATTGCGGCACTGGTCGCCGTTGTCATCGGACTGATCCTGGGTGCGCTGACCGGCTTTATTATCACCAAGTTCCATATCCCGGCCTTCATCATGACACTTGCACTTACGGAAGCTGCCCGCGGCGGCGCCGTCCTGGTCACGAAAGGCCAGACAATTTCAGGTCTGACACCGTCCTTTACGTTTATCGGACAGGGTTATGTGGGACCGATTCCGATGGCCATCATTATCATGATGATCGCGTTCGCGATTATGTGGGTGATCCTGAACCGCACCCCTTACGGCAGACATGTATATGCGGTCGGCGGAAATCCGAAAGCCGCGGAAGCTTCCGGTATCAGCCCGGCAAAGATCACCTTCATCGCATATCTTCTGGACGGCATCCTCGTGGCAATCTCCAGCCTTCTTCTCATGGGACGTCTGAATTCGGGTGTTCCGGGGGCCGGCTTAAGCTATGAAATGGACGCCATTACGGCGGTTGTCGTCGGCGGAACTTCGATGGCTGGCGGATCCGGCACATTGTTCGGCACTCTGGTGGGTGCGGTGATCGTCGGTATCATCAATAACGTACAGACTCTGATGGGTGTGGATTCCAACGTCCAGAAGATCGTGAAGGGCGTCATTATCGTCGGCGCCGTGATCATCGATGTTGTCACAAAGGCGTCTGCGAAGAAAGCCCGCTGAAAAGCAGATCGTTTTTAAAGGCTGCTCTTGTTGTGAATTGGGAAAAGTCCCAGTCAATAAAAACTCTATCTTTAAGGAAAAAGGGAGGTAATCACATGAAGTCACTGAAGAAATTAGGCGCACTGGTACTTACGGCAGTTATGTCCGCAGGGATGCTTGCAGCAGTTCCGGCATCAGCGGCAGACGTAAAAATCGGTTATATCAATCTGGCTGATACCGATGTGTTCTGTATGAGCCGCCGCGATGAATTTAAGAAAGCAGCCGAGGCAGAGGGTTGGTCCGTGGAAGCCGTTGACGGCAATAACGATCCGCAGAAGCAGATCGACCAGACCAACACATTTATTGCCAAGGGCGTGGATGTAATCGTATGCGTACCGTGCGACGCAAAGGGAATTGTCCCGGCTGTCCAGGCCGCCAACAATGCAGGCGTCCCCATCATTCTGTTCGGCAACGGAGCGGAAGGTGCGGAAGGCCTCGACTATACCTTCATCGGATCGCCCCATACGGAATCCGGAAGAATGGAAGGCGCTTATTTTGCCGAGATCATGCCTGAAAATGCAAAGATCTGCTATCTGGCAGGCACGGCCGGACTTGACCACGCAGCCATGAGACGCGATGGCATGAAGGAGGCATTTGCGGATGCGGGCCGCGACGATATCGAAATCCTCGATGACCAGGACGGCGACTATGTCAAGGATGAAGGCATGCGCATCACGCAGGCATGGATTCAGAAATACGGAAACGGCAGCGGCGTGGACTTCAACGGAATCATTGCGGCAAATGACCAGATGGCGCTCGGCGCGATGGAAGCTCTGAAGGGCGCGGGCATCGAGTGCGGCATGGGAGACGGAAAGGTCGCCATCGCCGGTATCGACGGAACGGCTGAAGCGCTGCAGGCGGTCAAAGACGGACAGATGGTGCAGACAGTTCTGCAGGATGCTCCCGGCCAGGGTGCCGCAGCGGTCGAGGCGATCAAGGTGTATCTGAACGGCGAGAAGCCGGAAGCGGAAATCCTTGTCCCCTATGTCTCCGTGACGGCTGAGAATGTCGACGATTATCTGGGCTGATACGGGTCGAAAGAATCATCAAAATGAGTGAATGCAGGGGCGGGCGGCGTGATGCGCGGCGCCTGCCCCGATAAGGCAAAAACAAAGGAGGCGGCGAAAAAAATGGGTGAACTCAGAATCGGACTGGTCGGGACAGGAGCGATCGGACGTACACATATAGACCGGATTAATCATAAACTGCAGGGCGCGAAAGTCGTCGCCTGCGCTGACCCGGCGGCGGCATTCGGAATGAAAATAGCGGAACAGATGGGCCTCGCGGGTTATGAAGATCCCATGGCGATGATTGCGGATCCCGAGATCGATGCCGTGATCAATACGACGGCGGATCAGTACCATGAACAATATGTGCTTGCGGCCATCAAAGCGGGAAAATACATTTTCTGCGAGAAGCCGCTGGCCCCCAAGGCGGATGCCTGCAGACGAATTGTGGACGCCGAAATCGCGGGCGGAAAGAAACTGGTGCAGGTCGGTTTCATGCGGCGCTATGATGCGGGATACTGCCAGCTGAAGGAAGCGATCGCCAGCCGCAGGTACGGGGAGCCGCTGCTTCTGCACTGTGCACATAGGAATCCGGCAGTGGATACAAGCTACGATACGCCGATGGCGGTGGAGAATTCCATGATCCACGAAATTGACGTCTTAAGATGGCTGCTGGGAGAGGATTATGCCACGGCAGAGGTCCGTTTCGCCAAGGATACGCGCCGCACACATGCAAATCTGCGGGATCCCCAGATCATGATCCTGACGACGAAGTCCGGGGTGCGGATTGATGTGGAAGCGTTTGTCAACAATGGCAATAATTACGAGATTAAATGCGAAGTCGTGTGCGAGGATGCCGTCCTCAATCTGCCCGAGCCGTCCAATATACTTGTGACCGCGAATGCCTCAAAGGGAATCGCCATCCATAAAGACTGGTCGACCAGATTTGTGGATGCCTACAATACGGAGTTCCAGTCCTGGATCAACGCGACAAAGGAAGACCGTGTGGACGGACCGACCGCATGGGACGGCTATGTGGGCCAGGTCACGGCGGCGGCGGCATCAAAGGCCCGGGATACACAGACGATTGTTGACATCGAATATGACGAAATGCCTGATTTCTACAAATAAAGAACTGAGGTGCTGATATGAAGCTTGCAATATGTACGGATGTATTTGCGGATCTTTCCTACACGGATATGCTGGACCGCGTCAAAAGCCTGGGAATTGATGCCGTGGAGATGACCGCCGGCGGCTGGGGAGCCCGGAAGCACTGCAATACGGCGGAACTTCTGGGGGATGAGGAAAAGCGCTCCGCTTTTCTGGAGGAACTCAGAAAGAGGGACATGAGAATCTCCGCTCTCAATACATCCTGTAATCCTCTCTGGCCTTCAGAGACCGGAGAAGAATATAAGAGATCCATGTATGACTGCGCAAAGCTTGCGGGGCTTCTGGGAGTCAAAAAGATTGTGGCGATGGCGGGACTTCCCGCAGGAAACGAAACGGACACGACCCCGAACTGGATCACGTCCACTGTATCCTGGCCGGATTTTATGGCGCCTGCCTATGAGTATCAGTGGAAGGTGACGATTGCATTCTGGAAAGAGTTTACGTCCTACTGCAAATCCGTCGGAGTGGAACAGATTGCGATCGAAGAATTCCCCGGGACCATGGTCTGGTCGGCTGAAACCCTGCTCAAGCTCAGAAATGCGACGGACCCCATGCTCGGCATCAACCTGGATCCGTCTCACATGATGATTCTCGGAGCGGACCCGATCGCCGCGGCGAGAGCGCTGAAGGGATGCATTTTCCATGTTCACGGCAAGGATGCCAGAATCGAGAGAGGCATAGCGGACGTGAACGGCCTGCCTGAGCCGCGTCCGGTAACCGAATCCGCTGACCGCGTGTGGAATTACGTGGCAGTCGGGTGTGGGAAGGATCTCCAGTGGTGGAAAGAATTCTTCTCCGTGGTGCATATGATGGGATATGACGGCGACGTGTCGCTTGAAATGGAGGATCTGACGATGACTGTGGAAGCCGGAGTGAGGACATCGGTCGACGCGCTCCGCCAGACAATCAGTCAGTAAACATACTTCTTTCTTTCTTTTTTGAGAGGCTGCTTCTGTACGATGTGCAGAGGCAGTTTTTCCGTGGACAGATTTTTGCTGCCCGGTTTAAAAAGGATCTGTGTTTTCGCAGGGGATCTTTTGTGTCCGGTGCGTCTGTGTTACAATATCAATTTGGCAGAGAACATCGTGTAACAGACGGATGATGGGGATGGAGGGAAAGGAAAAACGGCCATGACACACCAATCAGGCGGAGAACAGACGGTTTATACGGCCTGGTATGTCTCGCCTCTCGGCGACATGCTGCTGGCCTGTGACCGCACGGGACTGACCGGCGTATGGTTTGCGGGGCAGCGGTATTTCGGAAGGGGACTTCCGGAGAATGCAGAGGAAAAGGCAACGCCTGTGCTGGAGGAGACGAAAGAGTGGCTTTCGGAGTATTTCGCCGGAGGCAGGCCTTCGTTTACGCCGCCCCTGAACCTTTCGGGCACTCCGTTTCAGACGGAGGTCTGGGGCCTGCTTCGTGAGATTCCCTACGGAGAAACCGTGACGTACGGGGAGCTGGCGCGGCGTCTGGGTCTGCGGAGAGGAATTCCGCACATGTCCGCCCGGGCGGTCGGAGGCGCCGTCGGAAGAAATCCGGTGTCCGTGATCGTCCCCTGCCACCGGGTGATCGGGGCGGACGGATCACTCACGGGCTATGCGGGCGGCGAAGAAAGAAAGCGGGCCCTGCTTGTCCTGGAGGGGGCGACTGTCAGAACGGGGCTCATGCCGGATGTCCGGCATGGTTCCGCGCAAAAATGAAAGAAGACATCGAAAATGCCGGCAGTCAGCCGGCATTTTTGTCCTCTCCGGAAGGTGATGTCACCGTGCCCGCGTCATAATAGGCGGCAGGCAGAATGACGGAACGCGGCGGAAGGTCCGGCTCTGCGATCCGCTCGAGCAGAAGGCGGACGGCCTCCTCAGCCATGCCGGTATCGTTCTGCTCGGCGATGGTCGACAGCGGCTTCATATAGGGGAAGCGGCTGTGGATGTTGTCAAAGCCGAGTACCGATACATCCGCGGGGATGCGGATTCCGTTTTCCATGAGGCAGTTGACAACATAATAAGCCATCTGGTCGTTGAATGAAAAAATGGCGGTGTAGTCGACCGGGAAGAGCAGCTCATCCAGCGTCTGCTGCTCGACGGACTGCATGACGGCGCGATGAGGGAGCAGGAGGACTTCCTCTTTTTTAATGCCTTTTTCGGCCAGGACCTCCAGGAAACCCCTCTCGCGGAGGATCTGGGAGCCGTTATTTTTGGGACCCTCCACGTAGGCGATCTTCCGGTGCCCCAGGTCATAAAGGATGTTTGCGGCGAGCCGTCCTCCTTCGTAGTCGTCCACTCTGACGATGTCGGCGCTGATGCCGTCGATTTCGCGGTCGATGAGAACCAGCGGGATGTTGTTTTTCTGGAGGGCAGCTGCCGCCGGGGCGCTGCCCTTGGGCGGGAAGCATAAGACTCCGTCGACCGCGTGGGAAATCGCGTAGCTCACGACCTGGAGGGTGTCTTCCTCGGCCTGCTGGGTGCTGCTGGCGTTGCTGGCCGTGCGGTTCATCAGGATCATGACCTGATAACCGTTCGCCGAAAGGAGCCGGCTGAGTCTGTGCAGAAGCCAGGAGTAGTGCTGGTTCTGCAGGTCCTCGATGACGATGGCGACGACGTTGCTTTTGCCGGAGCGGAGCGTCGAGGCCAGATTGTTGCGGATATAACCGATCTCACGGGCAGTCGCCTGGATCTTATCGACGGTCTCTTTGGGCAGACCGGTGTCCGAGCGCAGGGCCCTGGATACGGTATTGACGGAGTAGCCGCATTTCTGTGCGATGTCTTTGAGCGTGACCCTGGATTTTGATGGATTCATGGCGATTGTCTTTCCGTAATGATATGCGGGTGGATTTTACTGGCTTTCAGGTGGAATCATAGCATGAATTGAAAAGAAGAACAAGGGAATGTAAATGTTGCACAATTTGGCGCGGATGAATCACGCAAATGTGACAATATTATGTCCAAAGCGTTAAAAAGGGGTTGACAAATTATCGGGTTAACGTTAATCTATACGCATAGAGCAACGTTAACCCTCGTAATTATCAATCATTTCATTCATGAGAAAGGAGAGTTTTCATGAACAAGAAACTGATCGCCGGTCTTCTGACCACAGCTATGCTGACCTCAACATTTGCGGGTGGTGCTGTGACTGCTTTTGCAGATGACGGATCCACACAGGGCACCAACACCTTTGTTGACGGCGGAACAGAGATGTCCTTCTGGACATTCCAGGAACTCCATGTTGCTTTCTGGACCTCCATGGCTGATGTCTGGAACGAGCAGAATCCGGACAGACCGATCAACCTGACGGTTACAAACGGCGAATCTCACTCCACACATTCCAAGCTGCTGATCGCCTGCCAGTCCGGCGAAGGCGCTCCGGATATGGCTGACATCGAGATCGGTTACTACGGCTCCTTCCTGAAGGACGGATATCTGATCCCGATCAACGATGCGGTAGAGCCCTACAAGGATGATATCGTCATGAGCCGTGTCAGCATGTACGGCGATGCAGAAGGCAACTATTACGGCGTAGACTTCCACCTCGGCGAGACTGTTACTTATTACAACACCGAGCTCATGGATGCAGCGGGCGTCAACATCGACGACATCGTGACATGGGATGATTATTTCGAAGCCGGCAAGAAGGTCCTCGAAGCGACCGGCAAGCCGATGACAGCTGTCGAGACCGCAGACCTCTTCCTGCCGCAGGCCATGATGCTCGAAAAGGGCGTTCAGTATGTGGACGAAGAAGGAAATCCGAACCTTGTGACTCCGGAGCATGCGGAAGTCATCGATTACATCCGTGAGAAGATCGCGGAAGGCACGATCGAAATCGCACCGGGCGGCGGCTTCCACACAGAAGAGTGGTACGGCCACCTCAATGCCGGCGATGTCGCTTCCATCACGATGCCGCTGTGGTACATGGGCAGATTTACGGATTACTGCGGCGACCTGAAGGGTAAGATCGCGATCGCTGAAATGCCGGTCTGGAATGAAGGCGATGTCCGCGCAGTCCTGCAGGGCGGCACAGGCACTTCCGTTATCAAGGGCACAGAGAACGAGCAGCTCGCAAAGGACTTCCTCGCATTCGCGAAGCTCTCCAAGGAAGGCTGCACATATGAGTGGAATGAGCTCGGCTTCGACCCGATCCGTACAGAGCTGTGGGATGACCCGGCCATCACGGAGAACAAGGACAACAAGTTCCTCGCTTACTTCACGACGAACCCGTTCGACGTTCTGAAGAAGAACGGCACGGATCTGACAGCACCGGACATCTCCGGACAGTATGCTGCTACATACCAGACTCTGGTATCCACGACATACTCCAACGCATTCGAGTTCTCACCGGATCAGGATGCGACAGAGCTGCTCCAGGCTGAACAGGATTCCATCATTTTCTAAGTGAATAACAGCTGACGAAAAGCTATACCTGCAGACGATGCTGCGACGTTAGTGTGAGATGAATCCCGGACATCGCGGAAAGATTTCCGCGGTGTCCTTTTTTGGACAAAAAACCGCTTTTCATACAGATTCGGATGTCGGAAGTGTTGTATTTTCAGGCAGGTGCCGGAGGAAAACATGAAAAAACAGTCTTTCTTTAAAAAATTCCTGTATTCGCAGAAGGTGGCGCCCTACGTGTTCGTGATGCCTTTTGTGATTACGTTTCTGGTCTTCTTCGCCTATTCCATCATTTCCATGGTGGTGATGAGCTTCCAGAAGGTGGCCGGGGCCAATACCGTCTTTATCGGTCTCGATAATTATAAGGTCATGTCGAACGCGATCTTCCAGAAGAGTCTGAAGAACAGTATTTTCTACACGATCGTGTCCTGTGCCCTGATGATCCCCATCCCGCTTGTGCTGGCGGTCATGCTGAACAGCAAGGCCATGAGGCTGAAGTCCACATTCCGGAGCATTCTCTTTATTCCGGCTCTGACATCCGTCGTTGTCGCCGGTATTGTGTTCCGCCTTATGTTCGGCGAGCTGCCGGGCTCTTTCATGAACCAGGTGATCGGCGCCTTCGGCAAGGGACCTCTGGTCTGGCTCCGTACGCCGGCGACGGTGTGGCTCGTCCTCTATATTGTCTGCCTGTGGAGATGGACGGGCGTCAACATGATGTATTATCTGTCCGGTCTGCAGCAGATCCCGGCTGATCTCTACGAGTCGGCCTCCATCGACGGGGCTTCGACCGTGCAGCAGTTCCGTTATATCACGATTCCGCTCCTGAAGCCGACGATTATCTACGTGCTGACGATCTCCATCTTCGGCGGCATGGCGATGTTCTCCGAGTCCTACATGATCTTCAACGGAAACAAGTCGCCCAACAACGTCGGAACTACGCTGGTCGGTTTCCTGTACCGTCTGGCCTTCGAGCAGAATAACCTGGGAATCGGCGCCGCCGTCGGCGTAATCTTCCTTGTTATCGTACTTGTCGTCAACTTTGTCCAGCTGATTCTGAACGGCACGTTCAGCGGAAAGGAGCGCTGATTATGAAACGGAAAAACCGGATTACGTCTGTGCTTCTTGTGATTTTCTTTATCTGTGTGGCCGCGGTGACGCTGCTTCCGCTGATCCTTCTGGCTGTTTCTTCGCTGAGACCCGGCTCTGACCTGATGCGCTACGGCCTGAATTTCAATATCGACTGGGCGACAGCCAGTTTCCGCCAGTACCGGATGCTCTTCAGCGGCGAGAACAATTACTTTATCTGGTATAAGAACAGTCTCCTGATCACGGTCGTGCAGGTGGCGCTGGCGCTGTTCTTAAGCGCATGTGTCGGTTACGGCTTCGCCATGTATGACTTTAAGGGCAAGAACATTCTCTTTGCCTGCGTGCTTCTGGTCATGATGGTTCCGACGGAAGTCATCCTTCTGCCGCTCTACCGCCTGATCAACAGAATGCACCTGATCAACACCATGTGGGGCATCATTCTCCCGTATCTGGTCGTGCCGATGCTGGTCTTCTTCTTCAGGCAGTATCTGTCCGGTATCCCCAAGGATTTCCTGGACGCGGCGCGCGTGGACGGCTGTACGGAATACGGCATTTTCTTCCGTATCATGATCCCGCTGATGAAGCCCTCCTTTGCCGCCATGGGCATCTATCAGGGCATGTCCAGCTGGAACAACTTCCTGTGGCCGATGATCGTGACCAACAATATCGATAAGATCACGCTTCCCGTCGGTCTGCAGAGTCTTCTGTCGCCCTACGGCAACAACTACGATATCCTGATCGCGGGCTCCTGCTTCGCGATTATCCCCATCCTGATTCTGTTCGTCATCTTCCAGAGATACTTCATCGAAGGTATGACGGCGGGCGGCGTCAAGGGCTGAAAAGAGGTTTGGCATGATTATACATGCAGACGGAAAACGGATCATCGGCAAGCGCGATTTTATGATTTTCGGTCATTTTATCGAGCATTTCCATAGGCAGATCTACGGGGGCGTCTACGACCCGGAGAGCCCGTTTGCCGATGAAGACGGCTTCCGCACGGATGTGCTGGAGGCCATGCGCCGGATCAGGGTTCCGATCCTCCGGTGGCCGGGCGGATGTTTCGTGTCCTCCTACCACTGGAGAGACGGCGTCGGGGAAGAGCGCACCCCGTCCTTCGACAAGGCGTGGCGCGTGGAGGACCCCAACACGTTCGGAACAGACGAGTATATCAAGCTCTGCAGAAAGATCGGGTGCGAGCCCTATATCTGTACAAATGCCGGTACCGGCACGGCGGAGGAAATGAGCGACTGGGTTGAATACTGCAACCTGGAGAGCGAAGGGAAAAACGCCAGGGAGCGCATCAGGAACGGCCATCAGGAGCCCTACGGCGTCGTGTACTGGAGTATCGGAAACGAGAACTACGGCTCTTGGGAGATCGGGGCCAAGACTTCCGAAGAGTGGGGCTGCCTCACCCGGGAGGCTGCCAAGATGATGAAGCACGTGGATCCGGATACGGAGCTCACGGCGGCGGCGCTGCCCGACGTGGACTGGAACATTCAGCTTCTCAAATCCTGCGGGCAGTTCCTGGACTGGATCTCCATCCACGAATACTGGGATCCCATCCATCAGACCAATGCGCTGGCCAATTACGGCGTCTGCATGTCCTACACGGCGGATCTGGAAAAATCCGTCCGCAAGGTGAGGGGCCTTCTCTGTGCGATGGATCTTGAGAAGAAGATCCGGATCGCCTTTGACGAGTGGAACTTAAGAGGATGGTATCATCCAAACGTCCACACCATCCGTCAGGGCCGCACGAAAGAGGAATACCTCTATCCGCGGGACGATAATGACCGCAACAGCAGCTACACGATAGCGGACGCAGTTTTCTCGGCCTGCTTCCTCAATATGTGTCTGCGGAACTGCGATATCGTCGGCATGGCGAATTTTGCGCCCGTCGTCAATACCCGGGGATGCATTTATACATATGATAAAGGAATCGTGCTTCGCAGCACGTATTACGTTTTCGATATGTATACCAATCTTCTGGGAGACGTGGTTCTGGATGCGTGGACGGAAGGAAATAAGATGCAGGCCTTCCCTGGCCGGGAGGGCGAATCGGTGGAAGCGCCGCTGATGGATGTCGCGGTGACCGCGTTTTCGGACCGGGCGGGGATCGCGGTGGCGGCCGTCAACAAGGACTGCTCGTCCGGGCAGCCTCTGACACTGGATTTTGATATTGAAGGCGATGTCATCATCCATACGCTGAACGGGGAATCGACGGATTCCTATAATGATGTGGACCGTACGGAAGTGTCCGTTACGGAGAGGAATGCCGGTGTTTACCGCAGAGGCATGGAGCTTGTGCTGGAACCCCATTCCGTGAATATCATCTGTATCAGATAATGACAGTTACTTATACTGAAGGAGATTAAAATGAAAAAAGCAACCATGGTAATTGACCGGGCCTTTAAAGTGGCGGAAGCCGACAAGCGGATCTACGGCTCTTTTATCGAGCATCTGGGAAGAGCGGTCTATGACGGCATCTATCAGCCGGGCAATCCGCTCTCCGATGAGGACGGCTTCAGAAAAGACGTCATCGAGATGGTGAAGGAACTGCAGGTCCCGATCGTCAGATATCCGGGTGGAAACTTTGTGTCCAACTTCTTCTGGGAAGACAGTGTCGGCCCGGTGTCGGAACGTCCGAAGAGACTGGAGCTGGCCTGGAGAAGTCTTGAGACCAACGAAGTCGGTATGAACGAGTTCTCCAAATGGCTGAAGAAGGCGGGCTGCGATATGATGATGGCGGTCAATCTCGGAACGAGAGGCATTGCCGACGCCTGCAATCTGCTGGAATACTGCAATCATCCGTCCGGCACGAAGTACAGTGACCTGCGCATCAAACACGGTGTGAAGGAGCCGCATAATGTCAAGGTGTGGTGCCTGGGCAACGAGATGGACGGCCCGTGGCAGCTCGGCCACAAGACCATGAAGGAGTACGGCAGGCTTGCGGAAGAGACCGCCAAGGCCATGAAGCTGATCGATCCGACCATCGAGCTCGTCTCCTGCGGAAGCTCCAATATCGACATGCCCACCTTCCCGGAATGGGAAGCCGAGACCCTGATGAGCACGTATGATTATGTGGATTATATTTCCATGCATAATTATTACGGCAATCCCACCAACGACACGGCGGACTATCTGGCTGTTTCCAATGATATGGACGCTTTCATCCGCTCGGTTGCGGCGGCCTGCGACTATGTCAAGGCGAGAAAGCGCAGCAAGAAGACGATGTACATGAGCTTTGACGAGTGGAACGTCTGGTTCCATTCCAACGCGGCGGATGACGATATCATGACCAATCATCCGTGGCAGGTGGCTCCGCCGCTTCTGGAGGATATCTACAACTTCGAGGATGCGCTGGTGGTCGGACTTCTGATGATCACGCTTCTCAAGCATGCGGACCGCGTGAAGATGGCCTGCCTGGCACAGCTCGTCAATGTCATCGCCCCGATCATGACCGAGCAGGGCGGCGGCAAGGCATGGAAGCAGACGATCTACTATCCGTTCATGCTGACCTCCCGCTATGGCCGCGGCACAGTGCTGCAGCCGGTGGTGAATACGCCGGTCCATGATACAGCCGGCCACGGAGATGTCACGGACGTGGAGACGGTTGCCGTCTGGAACGAGGCGGAAGAGGAACTGAACATCTTCGCCGTCAACCGCAATATCGGAGAGGACATCGAACTGAAGACCGATATCAGAAGCCTTGAGGGATATGAGCTTGTCGAGCACATCGTCCTTGAGAACGGCGATATGAAGGCCGTGAATTCGGCGGCGCAGGAGCTGGTAGCTCCGAAGTGCGTGGACCGCAGCACCTGTGAGGCGGGATGCGTGACTAGTGTGCTGAAGCCGGCGACATGGAGCCTGATCAGATTAAAGAAGAAGTGAATTGATATGCAGTGCTGCTGCGTGCAGTGAAACCGCTCCCTGCTGCTTAAGGGAGCGGTTTCCTGCACTTATGGCGCCTGCAGTATTCAGGTAATGTCGGAAGCCGGCATGCAAGAATGCAGAAACTCATCGTCCTATGCCGTGATTCCGAACTGGGGTCGGAAAGCCGGCATGCAAAAATGAAGAAACGTTTCGTCCTATGCCGTGATTTCGAACCTCGGTCGGAAGCCGGCATGCAAGAATGCAGAAACACTTCAACCTATGCCGGATCCCCGAAGTTCGCAGCCCGACCTTGAGATCAGACTCCGGCCTGACCATGAGGCTGGATTACGGTCTCACCCAGAGCGTATTCCAACCGGCCTTTTCTGCTCCCCTGATGTCTGCTTCAAGTGAATCCCCGATCATGATTGTCTCTTCCGGTTTTACGCCGCATTTTGTTTCGTAGTATCGGAAGGCTTCCGTGTCCGGCTTGGTGACGTCCGCATCTCCTGTTACCACGATATGGGTTTCCGGTATCCACTCATAGAGCCCCAGCGCACGGATTTTGTTGCGCTGATGTTCGGAGGGGCCGTTTGTGAACAGACCGAGAAAGCTTCGCGGACTGCCGGGCGGGTTCTGCTGTTTTGTCAGGTCTTCGAACAGGGAGCGGAAGACGGGCAGAAGGGAGATTTCTCCCTGGGCCTGCTCGTAAGTGTGTTCGAAGGCAAGCGCCTCTGCCGGAGTCAGTGAAATGCCGAGCGACGCAAAGCTGCGGACGGTCCGGTTGACCAGCATTTCTTCCATATTGATTTCGCCGCGCATCCTGCGCATATATTCCTCTTCACCGATGGGGCGGCTGACCTGAAAGAGCCGGACCGGATCCGGCCAGTCCGCTTCGCCGGCCATGCGGGCGGAAAACGTGCGGAGGACCGCTTTCGTGTAAGGCTCGGAACGGTAGTAAAGCGTATCATCGACGTCAAATACGAGATTTCTGAAACTGCAGGAGCGTAAGAACGCGGCGGCTTCCTCCGGGGAAACCGGTTTTTTTGTGTTATTTTCCATAAATGCTGTTCTCTCTGGAAGATCCCGGCAGATTCCCTGCGGACAGGTGCCGGCGTTTTTGGTGTTTTACTGAGTCATCATACAGCAGGAGACTTTTTGTCCGCAACAGCATAATGGACAGGTGCGGAAAAAATGAAGTTTCTTTGCGCGGCGCACAGATCCGTAGATTACGGACAGGAGACTTTGTGGTACAATGCATTAAGTAAGAAAACGAGTATGATATATAAGCAAGTATATAAGTAAGATTGATGAATCAGGAATCAGCGAGGAGAAGCCGGATGAAACTGGAAGCATATGAGAAGGAGCATTTGAAAAGAATCAGAAAGTACCTGGCGGAGTGCACGGTTCTTCTGAAGTATGACGGAGCGTTTCCGCTTGTGAAGCCGGGCCGGATCGCGCTGTACGGCAACGGCGCGCGGCATACCCAGAAAGGCGGAACCGGCTCCGGCGAAGTGAATTCGCGCTTTTTTGTGACCGCTGAGCGCGGCCTTCTGGCAAGCGGCTTCGAAGTGACCAGCAAGCGGTGGCTGGATTCCTATGATGAGGTTTATGCGGAGGCAAAGAAGTCATTCCGCAGACAAATCATAAAGGAAGCAATTGCGGCGCGCGAGAATCCCGCTTCCTACGGGATGGGCAGGGTGATGCGCGAGCCGGATTATGACCTGCCGCTCTCTGCGGAAGGCGACGCCTGTGTCTATGTCCTGGCCAGAGTCTGCGGCGAGGGAGATGACAGGAGCCCCGAAAAGGGAGACCTGCGCCTGACGGATACGGAGGTGCGGGATATTCTGGCGCTGAATGCGAAGTTCGAACGTTTTATGCTGGTGCTGAACACAGGCGGTCCGGTAGACCTGACGCCGGTGGCGGATGTGGGCAACATCCTTCTGCTCTCGCAGCTGGGTGTGGACACCGGCCTGGTTCTGAGCAGGATTCTGCTGGGCAGATCCTATCCCTCGGGACGCCTCACGACGACCTGGACGGCATGGACGGATTATCCGATGATCGGCCAGTTCGGCGACCCGGATGAAACCAGATACCGCGAGGGTATCTATGTGGGATACCGCTACTTTTCATCGACGGGCATAAAGCCGCAGTTCCCGTTCGGATACGGTCTGTCTTATACGACATTTGCCACTGTCTGTCCGACCGTCAGGCTGGAGGGAGAGGAAGTAACGGTCAAGGCTTCGGTCGGCAATACTGGCGTCAGGCCGGGCAGGGAGACCGTGCAGGTCTACGTGACAAAGCCGGAAGGCCGCCTTCCCCAGCCGTCTCTTGTGCTCGCCGGATGGGCCAAGACACCGGAGATCCAGGCAGGAGAGGGAGACAGAGTCAGCATTTCGTTCCGCATGTCCGAACTGGCGTCCTATGATGCGGAGAATGAACAGTATATCCTGGAAGCCGGCGACTATATTATCAGGGTGGGAACCGACAGTGAGAACCACGAGCCGGTCGCCGTGATCAGGCTTGCGGAGGATATCGTCACGGAGAAGACGGTCAACCGCTGCGGCACGCCGGACTTTGAAGACTGGAGAGTGGAGAAGCGCCAGGAGGAAGAGCTCCCCGAAGGGCTGACCGTTCTCGAGATGGAGAGCGGTGCGGTCAGCGTCCGCGACTTCAGAGAGCTGCAGCCGGCGGATGTCGAGATACCGGAGGAGATCCGGAACCTCTCTGATGAAGAACTCATCTATATGAATCTGGGCGCTTTCCTTGAGAATGCCAGCGCGCTCAGCATTGTGGGCAACGCCTCGCAGTCCGTGGCAGGCGCCGCGGGTGAGACGACCGGAAAATGCTCCGCCACGGGAGGCCTCTCCCTTGTGATGGCAGACGGCCCGGCCGGTCTCCGCCTGAGCAGGCAGTACTGGAAGGATGAGAACGGCATTCACAATATCGGGCTGGCATTTCCGGAAACCATGCTGGAGTTTATTCCCGATGCGGTGAAGAAGGCCGTGCGCAGGGTCGGCCTTCTGCGGGGAAGGAAAGGAACGATCTGCGAGCAGTATGCGACGGCCATCCCCATCGGCACCGCCATCGCGCAGAGCTTTAATACGGAAGTCGCCGAAGTCTGCGGCGATGTCGTCGGCGCAGAAATGGAGCGGTTCGGCGTACAGCTGTGGCTGGCGCCTGCGCTGAATATTCACAGAAATGTTCTGTGCGGCAGAAACTTCGAATACTATTCGGAAGATCCGCTCGTCAGCGGCGTTTTTGCGGCCGCCATTACGAAAGGCGTACAGAAGCACAAAAACTGCGGCGTGACGATCAAGCATTACTGCGCCAACAACCAGGAAAAGAACCGGCTGAACAACAACAGCCAGGTCAGCGAGCGCGCGATGCGCGAGATCTATCTGAAGGGGTTTGAGATTGCCGTCCGGGATTCCCAGCCGGCAGCCCTCATGTCGTCCTATAATCTGCTGAACGGACTCCACACATCCGAGAACCGGCAGCTGATCGAGGAGATCCTGAGAGGCGAGTTCGGTTACCGCGGAATCGTGATGACGGACTGGGTGATTGCGGGCATGGAGAATAAGAATGCGCTGCATCCGGATCCGGCCCCCTGGAGGATCGCCGCATCCGGGCACGAGCTGATGATGCCCGGATCCAAGGTGCACTATGAGAAGATGCTGCAGGCGCTGAAAGACGGGACCCTCGCGAGAGAACAGGTCGAGCGCAATGCGTCGAGGCTTCTTGCGATGATCCGGAAGCTCCACTCATAACACGTCCCTGCCTTATGCAGGCGGCCGGGCGCGGGCACGCAGACTGTGCACTTGAATCTGCATTGAATGAAAAAAGCGCGGCCGCGGGAGAAAGCGATCCTGCAGGCCGCGCTTTATCATATGAGGAAATATCGGGAAACCACGGAAGTGGTCTGCTATAATAAAGAGACAGCATTCTTTATAGAAGGGAGACTTGTACAGTGAAGCTGATACGTACGGAGGACGCGGTCGGAGCCGTGCTCTGCCATGATATTACACAGATTATTCCGGGCGTGACCAAGGACGCGCGTTTCCGGAAGGGACATATTGTGACGAAGGAGGATATTCCCGTCCTCCTGAGCCTGGGCAAGGACAATCTCTATGTCTGGGAGAAGAAGAAGGGCATTCTGCATGAAGACGAGGCCGCTGAAATTCTCTGCGGCATGTGTATGGGCGAACATATGTCGCGCTCGGAGGCAAAGGAAGGCAAAATCGAGCTCAGGGCGGAATGCGACGGGCTCTTCAAGGTCAACCGGGCGGGCCTGCGCGCCGTGAACGGGTTCGGCCAGATGATGATCGGAACGAGATTCGGCGACGTCCCCGTCAGAAAGGGTGACAAACTGGCCGGCACGAGAGTGATCCCGCTCGTCATCGAAGAGGAAAAAATGATGGCCGCAAAGAAGGCATGCATGGAGGCGGCCGGCGGTGAGCCGATCTTAAGCCTTCTGCCCTTTGTCCGGAAAAAAGCGGCGATCGTGACCACCGGCAACGAAGTCTATTACGGCCGGATCGAAGACCGCTTCACGCCGGTCGTCGAGAAAAAGCTCGGAGAGTATCCCGCGGAGATCATCGGGCATGAGATTCTGAACGACGATGACAGAAAAGTGACGGCGGCCATCCTGGAAATGATCGAAAAAGGGGCGGATCTTGTGTGCTGCACCGGCGGCATGAGCGTGGATCCGGATGACAGGACGCCGCTGGCCATTAAGAACACCGGCGCCCGGATCGTCACCTACGGGGCTCCGGTGCTCCCCGGTGCCATGTTCCTTCTGGCGTATTATGAAGTCAAGGAGGGTCCGAATCCGAGAACCGTGGCCATCATGGGGCTGCCGGGGTGCGTGATGTACTCCCGCAGGTCGATCTTTGATCTTGTGCTGCCACGCGTCATGGCGGACGACGTGATCACGGCGGAGGAGCTGGCCGGACTCGGGGAGGGCGGGCTCTGCCTGAACTGTCCGGAATGTCACTTCCCGGACTGCACGTTCGGCAAGGGGCGCTGACCCGGCGGGTGCAGTCGGAGGATAACCGGTATGGAAAAAGACAGTATTTATAAGGGAATTGTCAGGGCCGTCTGTACAAGTCCCGCCAAAGGAACTGAGAAGAAGCCCGTTGAGGAAGGGCATTTTATTGCAGGATTCGGAATTGAACGTGATGCTCACGCGGGGAAGTGGCACCGGCAGGTGAGCCTCCTTTCCTATGACAAAGTGGAAGATTTCAATGCGAAGGGAGCCGGCGTGACGGACGGCGCCTTCGGCGAAAACCTGCTGGTGGAGGGGATTGACTTCAAAAACCTGCCGGTGGGAACGATCCTGAGAGCGGGCAGCGTGGTGCTGAAAATGACGCAGATCGGCAAGGAATGCCATGAGTCATGCGCCATCCGCAAAAGGGTCGGGGACTGTATCATGCCGAGAGAAGGCGTTTTTGCGGAGGTGCTGGAGGGCGGCATCATAAAAGCCGGCGACGAAATATATGCCGAACTGCCCGCGGAGGACCGGCCCTTTACCGCGGCGGTGATCACGGTGAGCGATAAGGGGAGCCGGGGAGAGCGGAAGGATGAGAGCGGCCCCGCAGCGGCGGACATGCTGAAGGAGGCAGGCTATGAAATCACGGAGATGCTCATTCTGCCGGATGAACCCGCACTGCTCAAAAACGCTTTTATAAGGCTTGTGGACAGAAGGCAGGTGGACCTGATCGTGACCAGCGGGGGAACGGGCTTCTCCCTGAGAGATCAGACGCCTGAGGCGACGCTCGCGGTGGCGGACCGTCTGGCGCCCGGTATCTCGGAATATATCCGTATGAGATCCATGGAGAAGACCAACCGGGCCATGCTGAGCCGCGGCGTTTCGGTGATCCGGAAGCAGACCCTGATCGTCAATCTGCCCGGGAGCCCCCGGGCGGTGAGAGAGAGTCTGGAGTTTATTCTGGACTCACTGGATCACGGGCTGAAGATTCTGCGCGGAAGTGCATCGGAGTGTGCCAGGAAGGAGTAAAGGAGAATGAACGGAAAGATTTACGCGGAAGTCCGGGATGCGCTCAAAGAGAACCGGGCCATCATGATACGGACGGAATTTACCGGACATGAGGGAAGGTGCGGGGAAGACCTGAAGAAAACACTCCTTCCGCTTGAGACGGACGGCGCGGATGCGGGCGTGACGTGCAGGGAGGAGAGCGGAGTGACCGTTCTCACGGAGCCGGTCCTTCCGCCGGAGAGGCTTCTGATTCTGGGAGGCGGCCATGTGGCGGTTCAGATCTGCGAATTTGCCGCGAAGTGCGGCTTCCGCGTGACGGTCTGCGACGACAGGCCCGACTTTGCTGAACGGGAGCGGTTTCCCGGGGCAAAAGAGGTACTCTGCCTTCCTTTCGACAGGTGTATTGAAGAGTTTGGCATCGGGGCAAATGATTACGCGGTGATCGTGACCAGAGGACATGTGCACGACGGCGAGTGTCTGCGCAGGCTTTTGTCCGGGACAAGACCCGCTTATATCGGAATGATCGGGAGCAGAAGAAAAGTCGGAATCCTCTTTGCC
>CACXFM010000247.1 GCA_902766955.1 uncultured Lachnospiraceae bacterium
ATAATCCCGCAGGCGGGTCTTGTTGGTCGTCCCCACTTCGGCCAGTCTGGCGCCGCTCAGCTCCATCACCTCGGGAATCCGGAAGCAGCCGCCGATCTCCACGAGTTCACCTCTGGAGACGATCACTTCTTTCCCCTTGGCGAGCGTGTGCAGAATCAGCATCAGCGCGGCTGCATTGTTGTTGACGGCCATGGCGGCCTCCGCGCCGGTCAGGCGGCAGAGCAGCTTTTCAAAATGATCGTACCGCTCGCCCCGCTTTCCGCTCTCCAGATTGTATTCCAGGTTTGTATAGCCGGAGGCGGCAGAAATCGTTTTCAGCGCCTGCTCCTCCGGGAGCGGCGCGCGCCCGAGATTGGTGTGAAGGATGGTGCCCGTCGCGTTGATCACCCGCCGGACGTCCGGCTCATACAGCCGCTCCACTTTCTCTGCAATGGTCTCCGGAAGGGATTGAATCTTTCGCTCCGCCTCCTCGCTGCTTACCTCGTTCCGGATCATTTCCCGCACCGCGTCCGTCTCGCCGCGGAGCACCGACATGACAGTTTTTATGCCATATGTCTCCGTCAGGCTCCTGATCGTTTCGTTCTCCAGGAGACTGTCTACTTTCGGTATTTTTCTGTACAGCAGATTCCGGTCCATGATTTGTCTTATTGCACCCCCCAATAACAAAACCACCCGATCCGTAGGGGAGGGGTGGCTATGGATTTTAAGATATAGGCAATTCTCCGCTATCTGCCTGCTTGATAAATATATCATGACTTTCTTGACGGGTCAATGAGCGTCCGCCCATGTGCCCTTAAGGAGGCCAAACTCTCTCAAGGCATCATTAAAGCATCTTTTATACGTAAAATTATACAGCGCCGCTTGACGTACGTAATATTACGTGCTAGCATCAAAAGAAAGGAGCACAGCAGTGAAGACCTCGGAATTGACCAAAAAGCTTTCAAAAGAGGGGTGTTATATTGTCGAGCACGGCGGCAGACATGATGTCTGGTACAGCCCGGTAACCGGAAAGGAGTTCACAGTCTGGAGACACCCTCATAAAGAAATTCCAACTGGTACGGCAAACAAAATTCTAAAGGACGCAGGTCTAAAATAAGCCAGCCCGGTCTTCGCTATTTCCATTTAATGAAAGGAGATTATTATGGCTAAATATGTTTATCCGGCAGTTTTTACACCGGAAGAAAACGGTATGTATTCTGTCGACTTTCCCGATCTCGAGGGATGCTATACATGCGGTGAAGATCTGGCCGATGCCCTCTATATGGCCGAAGATGTTCTTGCATTGACACTTTATCACTACGAAAAGGAAAAACGTCCTGTCCCATCGCCGTCCAACAGAACTGCTCTGAACATCAAAAATGATGAATTCGTCAATATGGTGATCTGCGATACGCTTTATTATCAAAAGCGTAATAATACCAAAGCTGTCAAAAAAACTCTTTCTATTCCTGAATGGCTAAACGAAGCAGCTATTTCCGCCGGTGTGAACTTCTCTCAGGTTCTGCAGGAAGCACTTGTCGAGAAGCTGCATCTTGCGTAAAAAAGGGCTGCGAATAAAACACAGTCTGGAAAGCAAACCCCGGAAGCCGCATAAACACTGGGTTTTGCGATATTCCGGGGGTTTTTTCTGGCGAGGGTGTATGGGAATCGAACCCATCCGGGACGCGCACGCGCCCCACACCGGTTTTGAAGACCGGGAGGCGCACCAGATACCTTTCCACCCCCTTATAAGGTGTCTGATTTTAGCATGTCTTCCGACTGCTGTCAAATACCGCCCGTATCAGCCCTTTTCTTCTTTACGGAAAAGGCAGCGAGGGCCGCTCCGATCGCGCCCGCATAGCGGCTCTCCGGACTCGTTCTGACTTCGCAGTGCAGCTTCTCTCCGAGCATCTCCCTTAAGTATCCGCACTCGCACAGCCCGCCCGTCAGACAGACGATGCCGCGGTCCAGACTCAGACGGCTGCACTGGGACGCAACCTTGCCGGCGATCGAATCCACGACGGCGTAGGCGATATTCTCTTTTTTCTCGCCGCGTCCGATGAGACTCGTCACTTCCGATTCGGCAAAGACCGTGCACATGGAGCTGATGTATGTGCCTCCCCCTGTTCTTGCCAGTTCGCAAAGCTCATCCGGGCGGAGCGCCATCGTATTGGCCATCACTTCCAGGAAACGTCCCGTCCCGGCGGAGCATTTGTCATTCATCACGAAATCGCTGACCATGCGGTTTTCAATGGCGATGATTTTCGTGTCCTGCCCGCCGATGTCGATAACAGTCATGGTGTCCGCATCGAAGAGGTGGACGGCCCCTCTCGCATGACAGGTAATTTCGGTGATCATTTTATCCGCATAGGGAACCGAAACCCTTCCGTAGCCCGTGGCGACGAAGACGGATTCCTCCGCCGGCACGCCTTCCTCCAGAAGCTTTTTCCGGATTTCCTCCGCCGTGTCCACGCTGCTCCAGCCGGTCGGCTGGACAAAGGACAGCACCATTTCCCTGTCCCCGTTGAAGACGGCCGTTTTGGCGCAGGTCGAGCCGATGTCGATTCCTACATAGTACATAGTTTCCATTTCTCCCGGATCTTTCAGCAGAATTTGTTGCGCTTCGGATTAAACTGACAGGGCAGCGGCACGATGTCATGGTATTCCGCATGATTTCTGCGGATGCATTCTCTGGCCGCATCGATGACGTCCGCCTCGAGAAGAAGCGACATGCCGCAGCCGAGCTCCCCCTGTATGGAGCGCGGGGCCGGCGCGACCCGGCTCCGGATGCCGTCCGCCGCAAGGAGGTCTTTCAGCAGAAGGCCCTGTGTATAGTTGGCAAATAAGATATAGTACTGTATTTTTTCTTCCAATGAATTCTCATCCCCGGAGGTTTTTTGAAAAAACGGGCCGCCCTCTTTTTCTGCCGGGCGGCCCGTCGGTTTTCGAGCGAGAAGTTTTCAGATCATCCCAGCATTTCCACAAATGCTTCGATTCTCGTTCTCAGCTGCTCCGCGTCTGCATCCGTGTAATCCGTCTCGATGCCGAGAACCGGGATGCCCGCGTCTTTCAGGGCCTTTTCCACGGTGTAGCCTTCTGTGTCGTACAGGCAGCAGAACTTGAGGTTGACGTCGATGACGCCGTCGACATGATATTCTTTTGCAAGGCGGAGAATATCATCCACGCGGCCGGTATTCGGCGTGAAGCATGCGCAGTTGATGCCCATGTAGCGCTCGGCGATCGCTCTGTACTGCTCATCCAGCGTCTGTCCGGCTTCGTCCACATAGTTCTCAAAGTAGCGGGTGCCCGTGCAGGTCTCTTCGCAGACAACGGCGGCGCCGCTTGTTTCGATGATGTGATGCAGCTTCCAGTTGGGGATGGCCATCGGGGTGCCTGTCACCAGGATTCTCTTCGTGCCTTCCGGGAATACGGAGACGCCGTCCTTCACGCGCTGCTCGAGTTCGTCGGCCAGCTTGTCCGCCATCTGCGTGCAGCGGACCGGATCGTCGAAGAATGCGATCTGCATCATCAGCAGGGCGTCCTTGCCGCTGATCGGGATGCAGTCGGCTTTTCTGGCCTCATAGACCCTGGCCAGGGCTCTTCTCTTTTCATTGACGATGTGGATGGCTTCTTTCAGCTTTTCCGGTGTGATGGCATTGCCGGTGAATTTCTCGACGACGCCCGCGAAATCCTTGATTTCCTCATACCACTTTTCGATATCCTTCTCTCTCTTCATCTGCGGCATGTCCATGATGTACATCGGGACATCTTTACCGAGAATTTCCCAGGCTTTCTTCTTGCCGTCGCAGGTCGTCTCACCCACGTACATGTCGGCGATACGGAAGAAAGGACATGTGCGTCCCAGTCTTGCGCCGACGGATGCCTTGATCAGCGGACATGTGCTCTTCGGAAGAACCTGCTCGCCGCCCGGAACCCAGAACTGGGAGCCGCCGCACAGGCCGGTCACGATTCCGTCCGCCGCGATGACGACTTCATCCGGCACATAGACGCAGAAAGTACCGAAGACCTTGCGGCCCTTTTTCTGCTCTTCGATCAGTTCGGCGGGACGGATGCCGTGGATGTCAGCCACGACCATATCCCAGAAGCTCATCGCTTCCGGACGGTTTTCCTGAGAGAGGTAGACATCGCCGAAAGCCGTCGGCAGGACGGCGCAGAGCTGATCGTGCGACTCCAGATCCATTCCGAGCTGTTCCCACATTCCTCGATAGTTAGCCATGTTTTTTCTCCTTCAATAATGGTTTGTTGTTTATTGCACGGAAGGGGATCTGCCCCCTCCGTAATACACAAAAGTGAAACAGGTTCTGCCCCATTCACGGTCTCAGTATTTTCCCTGCCTTTTCCTGGATTTCCACGATGTCATACATATTCGTGACACCGCCGACCGCAAGTGTTTCCTTGATGCCGTAGAAGTCCATGCATGTGCCGCAGGTGAGGATTTTCACGCCTTCGGCCTCCATGTTCTTCAGATCCTCCAGTGATTCGGAACCTTCGTTAGTCAGAAACGCGCCCGAGTTGTAGCAGAGGATCGTCTCCGGCAGCACATCCTGTTTGGACAGCGCAAAGATGAAGGCCTTCATCAGGTTCTTCCCGAGTTTCTCATCGCCGCTGCCCATCTTATTGGACGACAGCACCGCGACGATGCCTCTCTTCACCGAATCCGGCGCGCATGTGATCTCTTCATCACCATCCGCTTTCTCTGCGGCAGCGCCCGCGCCGGCCGCCGTCACCTTCATCCTGACCTCAAATTCTTTCTCGCCCTTTTTCTCGCTGGCCGTCTCATAATTTCTCGCGGCCGCGAATTTGGTGAGATTCTGTACGGCGATCTCATTATCGACCAGTACGGTCAGCATACCTCCGTCCGTCATGCCGTCCGCGGCCTGTTTGGCGTTTACGACCGGCAGCGGGCAGGCGAGTCCTCTTGCATCAACTGTCTTTGTTCCCATTTTCTTCCTCCATCATTCTTCATGTGTGTCTTAATCTTCACATGGATATTCACTCATCCGCTGTCAGCTCCGCCAGAGCCTCCAGCGCCCGGTCCACTTCCGCCTCCGTATTGAAATGCGAGAAGCTGAACCTCACGGCCCCCTGGGATACCGTCCCGAGTGCCTCGTGCATCAGCGGCGCGCAGTGTGCCCCCGGCCGCGTCGCGATCCCGTAGGTCATGAAAAGTTCGTCACTGACTTCCGAAGAATCGTAGTCTCCGATGTTTATGCTCACGATCGGGCAGCGGTTCATGTCCGAAAAATCACCGTAGATTTTGATTTTCGGATTCTTTTTCACACCTTCGTAAAAACGCTTCATTAGGGATTGTTCTTTTTCACGGATCACATCCATCCCGGCTGCCCGGATATATTCCACAGCCGCGTGCAGCCCGGCGATCCCGTGCCCGTTCAGCGTGCCCGCCTCGAGAGCGGTGGGCATTTCCGCGGGATGCGTCTTGCTGTAAGTCTGGACGCCGCTGCCGCCGGAAAGGAGCGGTCGGACCTGCAGCCCTTCCCTCACATACATGCCGCCCGTCCCCTGCGGTCCCATGAGACTCTTGTGGCCGGTAAAGCACAGGACGTCAATCTGCATTTTCTGTACATCTATAGGAAATACACCTGCCGTCTGGGAGGCATCCACTATAAATAACAGGCCGTGCTCATGGGCGATCCGCCCGACCCGCTCTATATCCACCAGATTGCCGGTGAGATTGGATCCGTGCGTACAGACGATGCCCTTCGTGTCCTCTGCAATAAGCCGCTCGAAGTCTTCATAGCAGAGCCGGCCTTCCCGGTCACTTCCCGCAAAGCTCAGCCGCATGCCCCTCTCCTGCATCTCATACAGCGGACGCAGCACTGAGTTGTGCTCCAGGACGGTCGTAATCACGTGGTCTCCCGGCCGGAAGAGTCCTTTTATCGCGATATTCAGGCTCTCGGTGGAATTTGCGGTAAATGCAATCTGCTTCGGACTCTCCGCACCAAAAAAATCCGCCAGCAGAACCCTCGTGCCGAAAATGGTCCTCGACGCATCGAGAGAAGCTTCGTGGACACCGCGGCCGGCGTTTCCCATCGACCGCATCGCTTCGGCCACGGCTTCGATGACACCCGGAGGCTTCATGCGGGTTGTGGCGGCATTGTCAAAATAGATCATTTCAACTCCCATATCAGTATCGAAAAAGGGCTCTTGTGAACAAGCCCCCGATCTCTCAGACAATTTTTTTGTACAAATTACATAAAGTTATTATATGACGGTACTGAACAACTGTCCAATATTCCGTTTGTATAAATCAGTTCATTTATAGAAAATCCAAATAAGTAAAGGTCAGTTTCCACGAAAAAAAGCAGTTCCTCTTTCATGAATGAAAAAGGAACTGCCTCAGTTTCAAATCTTGATCACGGAACTGCGCTCAACCACCGTGCTCTCGAACAGATAATCCGCATCAAATGACGGATCCCTGATCAGCTGCATCATATTTTCAGCGGTCTTTTCCCCCAGTATTTTCTTGGGGTGTAAAAAAGATGTAATCGGAATCCTGCTGACATCGGCCAGATAGGAATCGTCGACTCCTATCACGGACAGATCTTCCGGTATGCGGATTCCCCTCGCAAGTGCCAGATTGACCAGCTGATATGCAATCTGGTCATTGTAGCAGACGACGGCACTGCATTCATGAAGCCTCCTGAAAATATAGTCTCCCACGTCCGATATGGAGGCGGCTGCCGGCGTATCCAGCCACACGACGGATTGCTGGTCCACCGGAGCTCCCGCCGCGATCATCGCGTCTAGATAACCCTGATACCGCAGCGGCCCCTGCCCGTCATCGGACTTGAAAATGCCTCCGATCTTCCTGTGGCCCCGAACGAGAAGATACTGCACGGCCATCTGTCCGGTCTTCCTGTCGTCGATGCGCACACAGGGCATATGACCACCGGGATAAACCGCATTGAAAAAGATGACCGGAACTCTTCTGCGGAGCCGTTTGTAATAATCCAGATTGGGATTGGGCAGCGCGCTTTTGACGGGTTCCACGATCAGACCGTCTATATTGTCTCTCATCAGCAGCTGCTGCAGGATCTCCCGCTCTCTGGACAGCCGGTTATCCGTAAAGGCCACCTGCATGGTATAGCCGTTTTCTGTCAGAACTCCTTCGATCCCTTTGAGAATGTCGGGAAAAATGTAACGCTCGTTGAACGTGCTGATCACGGCGATATTGCCGCTCTTCTCACGGGCGGCTGTATGAGGTCCCGCCGCCGGAGCGTCGCGCAGAACCATCTGTTCCGGCTGCTCCTCCGACAGGCCGTTTCCGTCCGTATTGATATAGGTTCCGCTCCCCCGCACCCGGGTCACGAGATTCATATTTTCCAGTTCTCCCGTGGCGCGGCGGATCGTCTGCCTGCTCAGTCCGAAGTGATGAGCGAGCTCATTTTCGGACATGAGCTTATCTCCATGGCGTAAGGTGCCGTTTCTGATATTTTCTCTGACCCAGTCAATGATCTGCTGGTATTTTGCTTCCTGTCCCGGCATGATGCACCACTCTTCCTTGACTGCAAGGGCACCGGGGAACTATTTTCCGTGCAAGGGAAATACTTCCCCTCGTCCTTATTACTGTTTGCTCTTACGCAGGGCAGATACCCCTTATTTGATGACGCGCAGGGATTCCCTGTCGGCAAAGACTGCCACGAATACCAGGAATACGACGCCCTGGATCAGCTGCTGCGCCTGCGTGGAAAGTCCCACCATATTAAGTCCCGATGAGAGGACGACGTAGAGCAGCGAACCGACGATGACATTCATAAATCTGGCTTTGGCTCCGCCCGAAATCGGCATGCCGCCCAGGACCAGCGCGATCAGGATCTGGGTTTCCACCTGGTTGCCGCCCGAAGATGTCACGGAGCCGACTTTGATGGAATTGATGAAAGCAGCAAATCCGGTCAGCGCACCAGCCAGCACATAGACCAGGAATTTCATCTTGTTGGTGCGGATACCGGCAAACTTGGCCGCCTTCTCTCCGGCGCCGATCGCCTTGAGATACATACCGAATCTGGTGTAACGGAACGCGATCAGTCCCAGAACCACGACGATCAGCATGCAGGTGAGCTTCAGGCTGTCTTTATTCAGCATAATCAGCTTGGCACTGCCGCTCACCGGCGCATTGGACGTCAGGTACTTGATGATACCGCGGAACAGGAACATCGTACAGATCGTGACGATGAACGACTTGATCTTGCGGTTCACGTAGAAGAAACCGTTGAGCGCGCCGATTGCGGCGCCCGTCGCGATACCGGCAACCACTGCGAGCGGTATGCTCTTTTTGGACACCAGGCAGACCACGATTGAAGCCATGCCGAGTATGGATCCCTGCGAGAAATCAAGACCGCCCATGGTCATGACGAAGAAGACACCCGTCGCCGAAATCATGGTCACATAGATCTGTGACATGGTCATGGAGAATTTCTTCACCATGCGGCCTCCCGTCAGGGTATTGAATACAACAAAGATTACGACCAGTCCGATCACGGGAAGGAATGAACGAAGAATGGTCATTCTGGAACGTTTTTTCAGCTCTTCCTCTCTGGAAAGAGTCATCGTATTATCAGCCATCTTCTGCCTCCTTACACCATCTTTGCAATCAGACTGTTCTCATCCAGATCCGGACTTCTCATCAGCTCACCGTTAATCTGTCCGTCCTTCATGATCAGGATGCGGTCACACATACCGATCAGCTCCATCAGCTCTTCGGAAATCATAATGATGGATTTGCCCTGCTTGCGCATCTTGTCCATCAGCTGATAAATATCCTGCTTCACCTTGATGTCGATACCTCTGGTCGGGCTGTCCAGCACCAGAATATCCGAATTCTTGCCGATCCAGCGTGCAAGGACGACCTTCTGTTTATTGCCGCCCGAAAGCTCGGAGACAAACTGGTCCGTGTCGACCATCTTGACCGACATTTCATCGGCGTAGTTCTGGGCGAACGTCTTCATCTTGACGTCACTTAAGATGCCGATCGCGGGCACTTTCATCAGATTGTCCAGTGACGGCAGGCAGATATTGTCGCCGATGCTCTGGTTCATGACCACGGATTCATTGTCTCTGTCTTTTGACGTATAGGCCACACTGTGATGGATGGCCGTGGGAATGTCGTTGATCTCGGTTCCGTCCGCCAGCTTCACCGTGCCCGTGCGGTCAAAGGAAGCGCCGAAGCAGGCCTTGCCGATCTCATGCATACCGGACTCGGACAGGCCTCCGAAGCCCAGGATCTCGCCCCTGTGAAGCTCAAAGGAGATATCGTGAATCTGTCCGGGGACCGTCACATGATCCACCGAAAGAACGACCGTATCAGAGACCTTCTCGCCGTAATCGGAGCGGTAGTAGTCACCGGTCACTTCACGGCCGACCATGAGCTTCTTCAGTCCTTCTTCGTCGATATCGGAACTCTTGACCGTATCGATATACACACCGTCCCGCAGGCAGGTGATGGTATCGGACATCCTGAGCACTTCCGGCAGGTCGTGCGAGATAAAGATGATCGTGTCGCCCTCGTCCCGGATGCGGTTCATCTGCTTGTACAGCTCTTCACGGCCTTCCTGGGACAGAGCCGTCGTCGTCTCGTCGATGACGACAATCTTGGGTTTGAAGTAGGTCGCCTTGACGATCTCCACCAGTTTCCGGTCTTCGAAATTGTAGGTGTCGATCATGGCCGAAGCCTTGATGCGCCCGAAGCCGTACTGGTTCAGAAGGCTCTGCGCCTCCCGGTTCATGGCGTTGGTATTCTTGATGCCGAATTTGACAAACCGGCTCTCATGACCAAGGAAGATATTCTCCGCCACGGTCAGTCCGGATAATGTACCGAGCTCCTGCACGATGATGGAGACGCCTTCAAGGTTGGCTTCAACCTGGTTCTTCGGGTGAATTTCCCTGCCGTCCAGGATGAAATGTCCGCTGTCAATCGAGTAGATGCCCGTCAGCATGTTGGTCAGGGTGGATTTGCCCGATCCGTTCTCACCGATCAGTGCGTGGACCTCGCCCTTGTTGATATTAAATGAAACATCCTGCACCGCCTTCGTGATACCGAAGGTTTTGCAGAGGTTCTGAATCTGTAATCTTACTTCGCTCATACCTCACAAGCCTCCTTCGATTATTTCACGATTTCGCCCTTGCCCACATGTGTGGTCATGGTTACGATGATCAGCAGTGCAAGTCCCGAGATGACATCGTTGACGGCTGTCGGGGCGCCCAGCGCGACGAATCCGTAATAGATGATCTGCAGGAAGAATTCTCCGATGATGATGGCCTGGATCGGAATTCCGTTTTTCTTCATGGCCATGCCGAGGAAGCAGCCCATGGTCGGATAGAAGTTGCGGCTCATGGAAAGCATGCCGGTCTCCGCCACCATGGAGGATCCGTAACTGATCGTCAGGATGGCCTCGACTCCGAAGAAAGCGCCCGAAATGATAAAGGCGATGACTTTATACTTGTTGACGTTGATACCCATGTTCTTGGCCACGAATTCGTCCGAACCGATCGCATAGGTATAGGTGCCGATCCTGGTGTAATTGAGCAGCAGATAGGCAACGATGAAGGCGATGACCGCCAGAATCAGGTTGCCCGGCATGGAACCGAATCCGCGCAGGTCAGCCGGAAGTGTAGCAGACTGGCCGCCGGCAATATAGCTGGCGATCGCTTCATAGATCAGCGCCAGACCTGTCGTGACGATCATGGAAGGAATGCGGAGCTTGACATATAAGATGCCGTTCAGCGTACCGACCAGTGCGCCAGTCAGGATGCAGCCGCCCACGAGGCCGAAGTAGCCGAGTCCGAAGCGGGAAGCCAGCACGGCGCCCACGATGGAGGAGAGCATGATATTGGCGCCGATGGAGAAGTCGAACATTCCCATGACCATGACGAAGAAGAATCCGACCGCGCCGGCGGACACCATCAGAGATGCCTCAAAGTAGCTGAGCAGATTGGCGGGCTTGCCGAAGTTGTCCGGGGTAATGACTTTGAAAATGCCCCAGGACGCAATCACGAGCACCACAAGCACCAGGTAGCCCAGCGTTTTACCGGATAATTTTTTATTACCCGAAGCGCTTACAAAAGAGCCCATAAGTTTACCTCACTGATGAATGATGATTGGAAGAACAGTCAGCGGCAGTATTGGCAGAAATGCTCTGTCTTTGCTTTAAAAAAAGCCGGTATCAACTTGCGATACCGGCTTGTGACATTCAGCCTGCCGTGTCGCTGGCAAACTGTTTTAGATACTGTTTTTATTTCGCACGTGCCGCAGCATCCTCGATGGACAGGCTTGCAGCTGTCTGTGCCAGCTCTTCAAGACTCTCATCAGCCATAGCCTTGAGTTCTTCAGTAGTGTAGGGAAGCTGATTTACGAAGTACTCTTCATAGCCGGCATAGTCTTCCGGAGAAGCGACATACAGATACGGGAACAGGACATCGTTGAATGTGTCTGCGAAATCCGTGTAGTTGCCCTTGATTGCGTTGTAGACCATCATGAATGCGAACAGCGGATCGCAGTAATGTCCGCCGGACTCGCCTGCCATGGAGCCGTTCTCAAGTCTCTCGCCCAGGTCCGGAAGGAAGTCTGTGGAGACGATCTTGATCTCGCCGGTCTTGCCAGCCTTCTCAACAGCACTGATTGCACCCTGCAGAGGCTCTCCGCCGCCGCCTGCCGGAATCAGAGCATCCAGATTCGGATCAGCTGCCATCAGAGCATCAGCTGCCTTGGCGCCGCCTTCGGAAGTCGTGCCTGCATACTGCGGATCGGACAGAGTTGCCGGATCATCCGGATGAGCTTCGTTCCATGCTTCAACGCCTGCCTGATAGCCCTGCCATCTGCCGAGCCATGTCGCATCACCCTGCTCCCAGCCGATCAGACCGATGTTTCTGCAGCCCTTGTCAAGGAGGATATTGACCAGCTTCTCGCCGTTTTCGGGCTCGTTCTCATGAACAGCGCCGACATAATACTCGGAAGCCTTAGCCAGTTCGTAGATGTCCGGATTTGCTTCTTCGCTGATGACGCGGAAGAACTGTGCGAGATAAACGCCTTCATTGTTGCAGGTGTTGATCGCGCTCATCATCTCGCTGTCAGCAGAGTTGCAGATGATGATACCCTGGCAGCCTGCTGCGCAGAGCTGGTCGACGGAAGCCGTAACCTGTTCGGAAACATGTCCCTGGTCAACATACTGAACCTTTACGCCAAGAGCATCTGCTGCGGCGTCAAGGATCTTCTTGCACTGGGATCCGAGAACGTCTGTTGAACTCCAGATCGATACGCCGATCGTAATGTCTTCATTGGCTACTTCCGCATGGGCGGGAACCGCACCGAGCATCATTGTGCCGATCATGCTTGCTGAAATGGCAAGGCTGATAAGTCTGCGCTTCATAAAAACTCCTCCTCTGTTATTCCTTTGTGAATAAGTAGTTGATTCACACCTGTTCTGAGAGACTTAAGCAGACATCCGAA
>CACXFM010000248.1 GCA_902766955.1 uncultured Lachnospiraceae bacterium
CCGTACCAGTACAGGGGCCCCCGCACATAAAAGTCCCCCTGAAATGACAGAATCTGTCCCGAAAAAGCGGACCGCACCCAGAAGAGGGCGCCAAAGATGCTTAAAAAACCGCACAGATACAGCGCGGACGGATGAATGCGGTCCCGCTGTCTGATGTAGGTGTACAGATACAGATAATACTGAAACATAAACAGAAAGAAAGACACGAAGGATGTAATCTGGCAGGCGCGGTAAAAAGCAGTTCCCTCTGACTGCATCATGATATAACACAGGCCGTCCCCGAGCTGCATCACCGCGGAGGAGATCAGCATGGTGAGAAATGACTTCCTGTGCAGACCCTCCTTATCATGCCAGTCCGTTGTGAGGAAGCTGATGATAAGGATCAGATTTACCGACATGCTGAACAGTTCCAGTGCGCCGTTCATCAGCGCATGCTGAGAATGTCTGATCATAGGCTTTTACCCTCCGGATCAAATGCGGCCGCTTTTGCGGACGGGAATCAGGATTTCCGCCGTTGTTCCGTAACCGACACGGCTTCTGATCGTCAGTGTCGCCCCGCTCTCTGTTTCCAGGCGCCTTCTGACATTATCGATTCCCACGTGGGGCCTGCCGTCTTCCCGGTAGCGCTCGGGATCAAAGCCGACTCCGTCGTCATCCACGCGGATCCTGTAATGATTGTTGATTTTCAGACTCTCGATCCGGATGACGCCCCCGTCCCTTTTTTTAAAGAGGCCGTGCTTCACCGCATTTTCGACGATCGGCTGCACGGACAGAAGCGGAATGCGGAAGTTCTCCTCCCGGATATTCCACTGCACTTCGAGTTCCTCGCCGAACCTGAGCTTCTCAAGGGCGAGATAATGCCGGATATGCTCCAGCTCCTGCGCGAACGGCACGAGGCGCGAATGATTGATCGCGTCCACGTTGCAGCTCAGATAATCCGCAAACTGCGTGAGCGCCTCATCGGCCTTGTCCGCATCCTTCCCGCACAGATAATAGATAGAGTTCAGGCAGTTAAAGAGGAAATGCGGCCTGATCTGGCTCTCCATGAGCTCGATTCTGTTCCGGTTCAGCTGCTCGGTGATCCTGTCGACCAGGTTCGTATGGACCAGTGTATACACCAGAATCAGAGACAGCGTGATGCCGCAGTAGCGCAGCTCGTTCAGCGACAGCACAAGTTCCAGGATTATGCCCGCGACCGGCAGAACTGCAAGCGACAGGAGCGCCGCGGCCCTGCCGCCTGACAGACGTTTCCTGCTGCGTATGATCAGGACGATGTCCGTTGCGACGATCAGAAGCCCCGGCATCTGGCCGGCCCAGTAAAGCGCGGTGTTCGTAATCATTCCGGTCTCTCCCAGCTGAGTGAACCAGGGAGCAAGTGCCCAGAACAGAAACCCGGCTGCGCCGCACACGCTGGCAGCCACTATATAGCCGGAGAAGAAGCGCGTGTTCCCTTCATCCGACCGCTCGGAAATATAGAGGTCCAGATAAACGGTAAAGCCGGTAATCACGGCATAGAAAAGTATGGTATTCAGGAAATTGGCCGCTTTGTACCCCCGCGGAATATTCCACAGGATGAATGCGTAATAGAAGGCGCCGCACAGCATCAGACACGCAGCCGCAAGCAGAATCAGGAGCAGGGCATTGTCCGACCGCCTCCTGTCCTGTTTCATGAAGCTTGCGCTGAACAGAATATACAGAATAAACGCGCTGTACAGCCGCAGCGCCAGATATGCTTCCGTCATACGGCTCCTCCTTTCCGGCTGTTTCCATACGCCTCAAAAAGCCTCCTTCTCCGCATCGTTTCTGCAGAGAAAGAAATCAACGCCCGCGTTTTTTACGTTCTCATAAAAATCCGCGGGCGCTGGCTCTTTTGCGCATGCCGTTTCCGGCATCATACTGTTCGTTTGTAAGTGCTCGCTGACATCAGCGCCAGCATCGGGAAAATCTCCAGACGCCCGAACAGCATATCCAGTATCATGATGATTTTCGACAGATTGCTGTAGGCTCCGAAGTTGGAGGCGGCTCCTACCGCATCGAACCCGGGTCCGATGTTGTTGAGTGTCGCCATGACCGCGGAAAAGTTGGTCGTCATGGAGAAGTTGCCCGGATCCCACGACACGATCAGGAAACTGACGATCACGATGACCACGTATGCGGCGAGATAGGAGCTGGTATTGATCAGCGTCTGCTCCGGCACTCTCGCCCCGTTGACACGGACGATCGAGACTTCGTGGGGATGGAAGATCTGGTGTGCGTTCCTTCTGAGGTTCTTGCCCAGAAGAAGCACGCGGATCACTTTAATTCCGCCGCCCGTACTGCCCGCGCACGCTCCCACGAACATCAGGCAGATCAGAATCGCTTTAGAAAACGTGGGCCACAGATCAAAGTTCACCGTGGAATACCCGGTTGTCGTAATAATCGAAGCCACCTGGAACGCGGAATGCCGGAGCGTCGGCTCCACACCCTGTGTCTCCGGTGTAAACCGGAAGATATTGGATGCGATAAACACCGTCGAGAGCAGGACGATCGCGAAATACATCCGGACCTCTTCATCTCTCACAACCTGCAGAAACTGTTTCAGAATCAGCATGTAATAGATGCTGAAGTTAACTCCGAACAGCAGCATGAAGATCGTCGTGACATCCTGCGCGAACGGCGTATAGGTGGCGCACCCCGTATTCAGCACGGCAAATCCGCCTGTCCCGGCGGTCCCGAACGCGATACAGAACGCATCAAAAACCGGCAGCCTTCCGATCAGCAGAAAGATAATATCCAGCGCCGTCAGACCGCAGTAAATGATATAGAGAATGGCGGCCGTCTCCCTGAGGCGGGGCACCATTTTGTTGACCGAAGGACCCGGTGATTCCGCACGCAGGATATGAAGCATATATCCGTCGCTCCGGCCGCTGGAAGGAATGATGGCCAGGAAGAAAACCAGTACGCCCATGCCGCCGATCCAGTGGCTGAAGGAGCGCCAGTAGAGCAGCGCCTTTCCCAGCATTTCCACATCCGACAGGATGGAAGCTCCCGTCGTCGTAAAGCCCGACACGATCTCAAAATACGCATCTACAAAAGAAGGAATCCTGCCTGACACGAAGAAGGGCAGGCAGCCGGCCGCGGACATCACGATCCAGACCATCGCGGTACACACGAGACCCTCTCTGGCGTAGAACCGCTTCTCCGCATTTCTGGACATATACTGCATCACGATTGCAACTGCCATGGAGATCCCGATCGCAGTCAGAAATCCTCTCAGCGCGGGCCGGTCCCCTGTGGCAATCGAGATCAGAAGCGGCGGTATCATAAAGGCGCTCTCGAGTATGAGGATCCAGGACTGGATCTTTGCCATAATCTTATAATTCATACTTCAAAGCGCCCCCTCAACTTACAAAAATGTCATTCAGGTGATGAATTGCGGCATCTCCGTTCGATACGATGATAATCCGGTCGCCCTGCCTGAAAACAGATTCACCATTCGGGAAAATGATATTTCTTCCGTGCGTAATCGACGCCACCAGTATGTTCTTCTTCAGCCGGATCTCCTTCAGCGGACGGCCTGTATTTTTTGTATTGGCATCGACGATAAATTCGATGGCAACCGCCTGCCCGCCGGCGATCGAATGGACCGTGACGGCCGCACCGATCTGGTTTCCCATGGCCCGCACGTAGGTCGCGATCGTGTTGGTGCAGAGTTCCTTGGGGCTCACGATGCTTCCCACCGGCAGCTGGGCCAGTATCTCCAGGTTCTCGGCTCTGCCGAGCTTTGTGATGACATGCGGCACTTTGGCATGATTGGCGTAAATCGATGTAATGACATTCAGTTCATCCAGTCCGGTCATGGAGATCACGGCATCCATCAGCCTGATCTTCTCTCTCTCCAGCACGGCCTGAAGGGAAGCATCTCCCTGCACTACCACGGCTCCCGGCAGCATTTCCGCCAGATGCTCGCATCTCGACATCTCCTTCTCGACGATCTTGACGCCGACGCCTTCCTTCAGCAGAAGGTCCGCCAGATAGTAACTGCTGCTGCCACCGCCGACGATCATCACGTTTCTGACCTTCTGCGTCACATAGCCGATGTTGCGCAGCAGGATGGTCAGGTTCTTGGCGGAAGCCGTCACAAACAGCCTGTCTCCCTCGCGGATCACGAAGTTGCCGTCCGGAGTAACCGATTTGCCCTCTCTGAGCGCCGCGCAGACCAGAATCTGGCAGTTGGTGATCGAACTCAGCTGATTCAGCGGCTGGTCTTTCAGCGGACTCGTGGCATCCACCTTGATTTCCACGATCTCGACGAGACCGTTCGCAAACTTCTCCCTCTTCAGGAATCCGGGATACCGGAGCAGCCGGTCAATCTCCCGCGCCGTCTGGCGGTCCGGATTGACGGTCAGGGACAGGGCAAACGTCTTCCGCATGGAATATGTGGACTCGGCATAATCCGGTGTCCGGATTCTCGCGATCGTATGCAGATTCGGATTCATACCGTGGGCCGTCATGCAGCACAGAAGGTTCAGTTCATCCTTGCCGGTCGCGGTGATCAGCAAGTCCGCCTTCTCGACGCCTGCATTTCTAAGTACCTCCATGGAAGCACAGTTTCCTTCGACCGACATCACATCATACCGCTCGATCGTCGACTCCAGCGCTTCCGGATTATTATCTATGAGCGTGAGATCATGTCCTTCTCCTGAAAACTGGCGCGTCAGCATCGAACCGACCTTACCGTCTCCGGCAATAATAATCTTCATATTTCCCCCTAAACTTCAGCATTCATACATAAATCAGGCGGAGGCATACACCTCCGCCTGCAATTCTAACTATAGCATGTTATACCAAAAATGCAAGTATGTTACTTCCTGCGCCCTCTGCGGAACAGAAGGAAGATCACGATTGCCGCTGCGACCGCTGCCAGCGCGAGATACAGGAAGATCGGATTGGTATCGCCTGTCCGCGCATTCTGTGTGGCGTTGGCACCGCCGCTGCCTCCGGAGCCGTTCCTGCTGCTGTTGCTGCTCTTCTTCTTGTCGGTCATCTTCACGACCTGGATCGTATTCTTGTCACCGTATCCGCCGGCTGCATCGCCATTGACAGTAAACGAGATGGCATCCGCGATCTTGTAATTCTTCGGAGCCTCCACTTCCTTCACGGTATAGGATTCGCCCGCGGACAGCGCATACTTCACGGTATGTCCTTTCGTCACGCCGCTGCTCCACTTCTCGACGATTTCTCCCGTCGAATCCTTGATCAGCTGCATTTTCGCGCCCTTGAGCAGGGATCCGTCCGTGGTCACCTTGTCGATCCGGACCTGGATCTTGTGGTCGTACCACTTCAGTTCCTTTGTGCTGGCGTCGAC
>CACXFM010000249.1 GCA_902766955.1 uncultured Lachnospiraceae bacterium
AATATTGGGCTATCGCCAAATGGTAAGGCAACGGACTCTGACTCCGTCATTTCAAGGTTCGAATCCTTGTAGCCCAGCTTGGAAACCTTCCGGATATTTTCCGGAGGGTTTTTTCGTTGTACGGACAAAAATCTGTGATAAGATAATAAAAAGAGCGTGACGATAAGAGGTACTGACAGAATCGGCGTTACGTTTTGAAGAGGCCGGCAAAAAGGACGGGAATGTGATGGGAAACAGTGAGAAAAGAAAGCATTCACTTGCCGATAAAAGTATACGGGCGATTGTCATTCTCGGCATTTTTATGGCGATCGGGACTTGTGCGGCTTCTGGTGTGCAGCTTTTCAATCGCAATAAGGAAATTTACAGGGATCTGGCATATTCTTACTGCTACCAGGCCTCCATCAATATTGACGGAGATAAAGTGCGCACTTATCTTGAGACCGGAGAAAAAGATGAAGAATACGACCGAATTTTCCAATATCTGGCAGCAGCTTCGGTTTTCTCCAACCTCCGCTATTTTTACGTGGTCGTTCCGACCGAGGAGGATCTGATCTATATCTGGGATTCCTATGCCGTGTCCGCGGACGGAAAAATCGAGGCGGAAGATCCCTATGGGTTTCTTGAACATGTGCCCTATTCCTCCGGTGAAAAAGAAGCCATGAAGCAGGTGATGAACGGAGAATGGGACGACGGGCTGCTCATAGATCTTAATTATAACGGCGGCGAGGCACTGGCTACGGCACTCAGTCCGCTTCTGGACTCGGATTTGAAACCTGTGGGGGTCGTGGGCGTCGATATATCCATGAGAGGCTTTCTGGCAGCGCTGTTCCGCCTCTATCTGAATATCTTTCTGGCAATCGCGGTCATTCTTCTGGTCGGCATGACTATCTATTACAAAAGTCTGCGGAAGAATGTGATCTCACCTGTTCTGACAATGAAGAAAGCGACCGTGGATATTTTTCAGAATATCGAAAACCAGGAAGTCCTCTCGCTGGATGTTCACACGGGAGATGAATTCGATGATCTGGCCCGCTCTTTTGAGGAGATGGACCGGAGAATGAAGATCTACATCAGGGAAAATGCCGCGATCGTCTCGGAAAGGCAGCGGATCAGCACGGAGCTGGACCTGGCCAGAAGAATTCAGGCGGACATGCTGCCGAATATATTCCCTCCGTTTCCCGAAAGAAAGGAATTTGAGATTTTTGCCAGCATGAATCCCGCCAAGGAAGTCGGCGGTGATTTCTACGATTTCTTCTTTATTGATGAGAACCGTCTGGCGCTGGTGATCGCGGACGTGTCCGGCAAGGGGATCCCGGCCGCACTGTTCATGATGATGTCAAAAATTCTGCTGCAGAATTATGCCATGTCGGGAATGTGCCCTGCGGAAGTCCTTGAGGCTGTCAATGACACAATCTGCAAGAACAACCGGGAGGAGAGTTCAAACTGATCAAAGATGTGCACAGCTTTGTGATCGGCGGAGTGCCCGGTATTTCCTATAAAGAATATGAGCTGCAGCTTGAAGCAGGCACGAAGCTTTTCCTGTACACGGACGGACTTCCGGAGGCGACGGACAGCCATAACGAACTGTTCGGTACGGACAGAATGACAGACACCCTTAATCATGTGAAAGACGGAACCCCGTCTGAGATTATTCAGGAACTTGCGCAGCATGTTGACAGCTATGTAGGAGAGGCGCCTCAGTTTGATGACCTGACGATGATGTGTATCATTTATAACGGAGGAAGCGCTTTATGAAGCATCTTACGCGCAAAGCAGCGACCGCATTCTTTGTGATGTTTCTGCTGTTTGTACCGGTCAGTATCATTCTCACGTATGCCGGCACAAAATTTTTTGTAGATAAAGAACTCATACACGCGGCCTATAAAGCGGAAGCCGTGGCCAAAATGAATATGACGCTGGAAAGTCAGGCTGAAGCGTCTGCGGTCTGGATTGAAGAAAATATGAAAGATCTGGTTTTCTTTATGTCCAACGCGCTGAAAGAGTTTGTCAAGAACGGCAGGTACAAGGGCCCCCGTCTGTTTGAAGACGGCATGGTTGTGGAGCTGAACGGAGATGAGGTGATCTATCCGGAGGAATTGCCGGAAGGCTATATTACCCTCACGAGGGAGATGATTGAACAGGCCTGCAGGCCGGGGGATCTCCTGGAGAATGGGGTGGTTGTCCACCCGGAAGTGCTGTCCTCACCGGACGGGTCTCTGACCGGTTCCCGCAGAGAAACCTTTGACGAGGAGGAAGAGGAGGACGGCGAGGAATATGCTGACGTACTCAAAACCACCATGGTTCTGAGCGCCGGACAGATTGCAGATCATATTTTTTATCTGGATCTGACATCCTGGGACGAAGTCTACCGGTATCTGACCATGCATACAAGAATTGCGGATCATTTTGAGACAGCCGAGAAAGCATACGGAGGAGCATTTCTTTTTATCGAGTACGATGAAACGGGTACTGACGACGAGAATATGCAGCTCATCTACAGCAGCAGTTTTTTTGAGGGATGCAGCTTTGCAGAAGAGATCGGATTTACCAGAGAAATGATCGATGAGCGGGAGAAGGTGGTCGAACTGAACGGAGAGACTTATCTGTGCGGTTATAAAGAGATCCCATCGGGCATGATCATTTTTGTCAAACCGGTTTTTAACCTGGTTTTAAACAGTATCGTTCTTTCTTTTTTCGCCTGTCTTGTTCTTTTGATCGTTTATCTGACGCTGGGAACATACGCGATTTCTGTCCAGCGCTATGTAAAGGACAAAATCCTCTCCGAAGAGAAAAAGAAAAAATATAGTCCGCGGAGGGTGGGCAGAACCCTTGCGGCCGGCGGCTTTGCGGGAGCCGTGCTGGTGTTTCTGGCGGCGGTTATGATTCATCTGCTGGGAGTTCTCCACGAACAGAGCATATCGGGAAAGGAATCTATGAATATCCTGATCCGGCAGCTGGAGCAGTCCGAGGAAACCATGGACCAGGCGTCTGTCAAAGAGGAATCGGAGTGGTACTCCTATTTCGGACAGCGGATGGTGACACTTCTTTCGGCGTATCCTGAGCTTCAGACAAAGGAAAACCTGCAGAAATACTGTGATGCGCTCAATATCGATTATATTATGCTGTTTGATGCGGACGGCCGGCAG
>CACXFM010000250.1 GCA_902766955.1 uncultured Lachnospiraceae bacterium
AAGAAGAAGTGATTGTCCTGTGCGAGATCGGGTACGGATTTATGCAGATACGGTGATGAAAGGGTTTGATGGACATTGTTATGAACCGGATCTGTTTCAGGGAATGTGGGAATTCCGATCATTTGATGAGGCCAGACGCATAGCTGAAGAAGGTTTGCCGCTGCTGAAAGCAGACGTACTGCTCCACGGCGATTATTGCCTGCCCAATATACTGTTGGATGACTGGAGTTTTACCGGATACATTGACCTTGGATGCGGCGGTATAGGTGATCGGCATATTGACATTCTTTGGGGCATATGGACACTCAAGTTCAACCTCGGAACAGGCAAATATGCAGATCGTTTTATGGATGCTTATGGGAAGGAAATGATTGATCCGGAGATGTTGCGTATGGTCGCAGCTATGGAAATGATCAGGAACTGACAGAGTCATAGGAATAAATCATACCCCCTTTCCCGATCAAGGAGGGAGGATACTATAATATATATGTGCCAAAGATTATTTCATGAAAGGAGGCAACCATGAACAAGAAACGTTTTCTGACTGCAGTCTCTTTGACGCTTGCATCCTCCCTTATTCTCACAGCCTGCAGCGCTCCAATTCATATTTCGAAAACGCCGGCGGCGGATGTTTCCGCAGATGATGAGATAGAGGACGACGGCATTATCTGGGATGAATACGAAGAGAGTCCGGATGCCGCGGAGGCGGACGGCGGATACGAAGAAGGCGGATACGAAGAGGAGGGATATAAAGAGGACGCATACGATTCCGGCGAAAGTGAAGAAACGTCTCTGAAAGGAATTCTGTATCTGAACCGGGATATGCGATTCGAAGAAAATTCTTATAGTCCGAACGATACAATTTATTATATTGGAAGTGCGGATATCTATTCGTTGGATCCGGAGACCGGGAATTCGACCCTGGTGCGCTCTTTCCATATCGAAGAGCTTGATAACTCTATGTTCGGATTAACACCCTGGGTTTTACAGAATATGGGATTTGATAAGAATTATGAGCGTATGGTTATGGATTTAGACAATAATGACGGATCACACCACGTGGGCTGGACCGACCAAGACGGAAACTATACGGACGTGACGGCGATGATCACCGCGGATGCCGGAGATTTTGGGGGTGTGCCGTATCAGTTCGGCGGTCATTTCGGACCGGATAATTACTTCTATTTTTATGAGAAGGGAAATATTCCTTACAGGGTGCCGATCGATAATATGAATCCCGAATCTGTCGAAGCAGTGGATCACCTCATGCAGCTGTATCCGGACGGCAGCGTTTTCGTCTCGGAGAAGCCTGGTTTTACCAGCGGAACGTACTATACGGATGTTTCCATGAGCGAGGAAATGCCGGAGCATTCCGTGACAACGGCATGGCTTGGGAACGGAGATTATGTGAAAGTCGACAGTGGAGGCAACAGTAATACCACTCTTTGGAGAAAGAACAGCGACGGATCCGAAAAGAACCTTCTTCCGGATATCCCGGAGCGGGTAAGCTACAATCCGGTCGTTTCCCCGGACGGCTCGCAGATAGCATTCCTTTCCTCTCTGCGGACACGGGGAAGAGATGTGGATAATCATGCATATATTTTCAGTGTTTCGTCGGAGGGAGGCAGTCCGGTCAAACTCGCTGACAGTCCACGTTTTCTCTTTGGGGGAACAAGTGATATTCATCTGTTGGAATGGAGATAAGGCAGTAGCGGGGACGGTTCTCTCCACTCATTTTCATATAAATGAGTAGCGAGAACCGTCCCCGTTACTGCTCCTCAAGGTGAAGAAAACATCAATCTTGAGGTGGAAGAAACCGGGACCACTTTTGAGCAAAATGCTGCATTAAAGGCAAGGGCGATCTACGACAGATCTCATTGCTGTGTGATATCTGATGACAGTGGTCTGGAAGTGGAAGCTTTAGGCGGAGAGCCGGGACTCTACTCTGCCCGGTATAAAGGTTTGCAGACAGAGCATGAACGCAGGATGGCCGTCCTGAAAGGGCTTCAAGGAAAAGATAATCGCAATGCGCGTTTTGTAACTTGTATATGTTTTATTGACGAAACGGGAGAGGAGCATCTCTTTACCGGAATCTGGAAAGGCGTAATCGCTGCGAAAGAAGAAGGAACCAATGGTTTCGGCTATGATCCAATTTTTATCTCCGAGGATGGGAATGGAAGAACCACTGCAAGTATGCCTCTAACTTTCAAGGAAACTTATTCCCACAGGGCGAAGGCGGTAAAGGCATTGATTACATACCTTCAATCCCGAAAACGACAGGCTTAACATCAGCGGAGACGCAATACGCCATGCTGACAGACACGCAAACGCCCCGGCAAAACCGGGGCGCTAATACTTTGGTGACAGGCACCCTTTCATTTCTTATATAACATCGCTTCGCCTATCTGAAAGAGGGGACGGGCGGCACCTGTGTCAATATAGTATGTAGAACGCCATTCGAAACGCATAAAATCAGCATCGGAGAGATCGACGGTGATGTCCAGCGGTTTCATATCTGCCGTAAAATCATCTTTCTGGTAGACAGCTGTTTCGTTGCCTTCCGTATCAGTGATATAGATGGTGAAGGCCGCAGTATCCCAATGGTATGAGTGAGCGCTTGAAGAGGTGTTTGCTGCTTTGGGAATAAATAATGTGGCTTCGAGTTTACTGTAATCCCCGTTGAGATAATATTTTAGATTCTTAACGGAAGAGTCCATTGAACCATAGCCTGCAAAAATGACTTCTGCGTAGTGGTTGCCGAAGGAGTCCTCCCCATCGTGGCCGCTGTCAACCCAGCTATCTCTGGAAAAATATTCTTTTTCTGTCAGATATTCTCCCGAAGCGGATTCTGTTTCTTCGGGATCCGTGCTCTGACCGCCGGAAGGAATGCCGTACACGGCTTCTTCGAGTGATTGAATACGGCTGTTCAGGCTGCCGCTTTGAGCGGAACCGAAGCATATTTCTTCGAGAGCGGAGACTCTGCCAATCAGTGCATCATTTTCCGAAGTTACGCCCAGGTCGGTTTCCAGTGCAGCGATCCGCTCAATGAGGGCGGCATTGTCTGCTGCATAAACAGCAGGGATATCAGCCGGAGAAAAAGACAGAATTGCAGACATTACGACTACAGAAAGACATTTTCTCAGATTCGCGTTATGCATACGGCACCTCCTTTTGATTGACACAATCGTTATTTTAGAAAAAGTATATCATAATATAGTTGGATCTGGTTATGCTGTCGGCCTGGTCTTTTATGATGATTACACAACGTTGGTGACAGGTGCTGTGAGTATTATTCATAGCGGGCCAGCTTTTCTGAGATTCTGGAGAAATCTATAGAGCACTCTCTCTTCGAGATTTTGACCGGGATCTGATCATAGAAGGAGTATCGTTCCGAGCGGTACGCCAGACATCTGAGAGCTCATCTGGCTGGTAAGACCGAGCTCGATCTTCTTTTTTCATTTCTTCAATTGTCATGAAGCATGTGCCTTTCAGGCAATCCCTCTTATCGCTTATATACAGTATGAGAGTAACAAAAAATACCCGTTTGGCGACTACAGCATTGCCAAATGGAAGCGTATAATAGCCATTTGGAAAATACGCGGCAATGCAAACAGGAATTATCGCAGCTATGACAATAAAGAGACGGCTTGAAGCAAAAAAAGAGAAGACTGTAACGAGAAGGATCGAGGGAGTGAATTCCTGAGATCCTTTTCTACGCGGAGGCAATCGGCAAAATCGAACTCTGAATAATATAGAGAATACTAAAAATATTTACGTGAAGTGATAAAATAGGCTCATAATTCTGTTTGTAGGCATGTTTTCAGTCGAAATGGGACGGTAACGGGGTATGAACGATTTTTTACGGGAAAGCCTGAGCTATTTCGGGTTATATAAGAAGATGCTTAGTGTAAAGCATAAAATCAAGCCTGAAAGCGTGAGCTTTGGACCAGACAAGGAGCAGTATTTCCTCTACTATGAACCAGGAGAAGCAGTAAGCGAAAAGATCATCTACTGGGTGCATGGCGGAGGATGGAATGCAGGCAATCCTGAATACTTTGACTTTGTTGGCCAATCTATAGCTGATGCAGGCTATCGTATGATTTCAGGCGGGTATAGGCTGGCGCCCGGAAACAAATACCCGATTCAGATTGATGATGTATGCTCGTGCTACAATGCTGCGCTCAATTATCTGGTCAACAGAGGCGTGGACATCTCGCAAATTATCGTTGCCGGTCCTTCTGCTGGTGCACATCTGACATCAATCCTGTGCTATAGTGAGAGTGTTCAGAAGGAATATTGTGTCGACATATCGCCGGTCATTGGTTTCATCGGTTTTGGCGGGCCTTACAGCTTCAGAAAGGATCAATCGAAAACCGTTCAAATACTCCTGAATCAGCTTTTCACGAAGAAATATGACAGACGACAGGCCGAGCCTGTTTCGCTGATGTGTAAGAACCATATTCCGATGCTGCTTATACAAAGCAGGCATGATGGAATTATCCGATATGAGTGCGCACAGGACTTTGCGGCAAGGGCAGAAGAACTTGGCAACACCTTTGAGCTATACAGCGTAGAGGACAGGAAAAACACACATTCCTGGTACACGGCGGGATTG
>CACXFM010000251.1 GCA_902766955.1 uncultured Lachnospiraceae bacterium
AACATCACCAGTTTTTATCTTGATTACAATCAGGTCAGCGATCTCTCTTCACTCAAGTCAAAGGACTATATTTCGGAACTGCAGCTGAGTCATAATCAGGTCAGCGATCTCAGTGCCCTGAAAGAAGTGAGAATCTATTCCGCTGTCGGTCTGGCCGGAAATCCGGTCAGCGATTATTCCGTCCTCACGGAAAATGAGGATGTCGATGACGGTGTATTTTTAAATCCCTCCGAAATCAGTGATCACGCCATGAACTGGCAGGATGAGGCCCTGGAAACGGCCATGCGCGAACTGACCGGGATCACGGAGGGCGATATCATGCTGAGCGACCTCACCGGAATCCGCCGCCTGTCATTCTATGACAAAGGCATCCGGAATATCCGGGCCTTAGGAGAAATGACCTGGCTGAGATCACTGAGCCTGAACGGGAACAGAATCATGGACATCACCCCCCTCATATCCCTCCGGGATCTGGATTCCCTCTATCTGGATGATAATCCCGTCGGAGATATCTCCCCTGTCTCGGCAATGAAAAGCCTCACATCACTGGGCTTAAGGAACATGGGAATCTCCGACATTACGCCGCTTGCAGATCTGACAGATCTGGATATTCTCTATCTGAGCGGGAATGATATCACGGATCTTTCTCCTCTGGAAAACATGACCAATATGTTTGCACTTTATGTAGACGACAATCCGGTCAGTGACATCAGCTGCGTGTCCCGCTACGAAAGACTCTGGTCCCTGAACATCAATTCGACGGAAGTCAGCGATCTCAGTGTGTTGTCGGGTCTTAGCACACTGGAATATCTGTACGCTTCCGACACCGGGATCCGTGACCTCTCTCCATTGAGCGCGCACATCGAAATGACGAATATTGAAGCGAACGACTGCATGATTTCCGATTTGTCGCCGCTCCGGGATCTCACCGGCATAGAGAAGCTGAGTCTCAAAGGAAATGAGATTTCCGATCTGACTCCGCTCCGGAATTTAAACGCGGTGACCACGCTCAATCTCGAGGATAACCGGATCTCCTCCCTCGACGGTCTGCAGTCCATGAAGGCAATGACGGAAATCCATCTGGACGGGAACAGCATTTCCTCTCTCGAGCCCCTGTCCGGCATGAGCCAGCTTGTGAGTTTAAGTGCGGATTCCAACAAAATCGAGAGCGCCGCACCGCTGAAAGGGCTTGGAAAGCTGACCGATCTCAATCTGTCAGACAACGAAATCAGCGATCTCTCTCCACTCGCCGGACTGCCGTCGCTGATCAGACTGTCAATGTTCCGGAACAGGGTCACCGATCCGTCGCCGCTGTCCGACATGCCGTCACTGTGTTCGGTCTATCTGTTTGACGGTAAATAAAGAAGATACAGCCCAGGTAACCGTTCATCTTACACTTCAGTGAGGTAACCTATGATCTGCCCGCATTGTATGCAATATCTGCCGGATGAAAACCTGCCTGATGTATGTCCTTCCTGCAGGAAGGATCTGCATGCCCGGAACAATGCCTTTCAGCTGCCGGTCGGCACGATTCTGGCCGGCCGCTACTACATCGGCTGCGTGATCGGACAGGGCGGCTTCGGCATCACGTATACCGGCTGCGACCTGAAGCTGCGGCTGAAAGTCGCCGTCAAAGAATACTACCCCCAGGGGCTCGTGGCCAGAATTTCCGAATACTCCACGCTCCTGACCGTCAATACCAGCTCGGAGAAAACCTTGTTTCAGACACAGAAGGAGCGCTTCATGGAAGAAGCCAGGCTCCTCGCCGAGTTTTCCGACGACCCCCATATCGTCAGGGTCAGTGACATTTTCGAGGAAAATAACACATCCTACATCGTGATGGAATATATCGAGGGCATCACGCTCGGGGAATACAGCAAACAGTACGGAACCATGTCCTTCGACGTGATCTGTGACATGCTGAAGCCCGCCATGGTCACCCTCGCCAAGATTCACGCGGACGGCCTGATCCACCGCGACCTGAGCCCCTCCAATATCATGCTCCGCAAGGATCTGCAGATCAAGCTGATTGATTTCGGCTCGGCGAGAGACTTTGCCATGAACGGCGAGCGCAGCATGTCGATCATTCTGAAGCCCGGCTACGCTCCCCCGGAGCAGTACAATACACGCGGCACCCAGGGTCCCTGGGGCGACGTCTATTCCCTGTGCGCGACGATTTATCACACCATCACGGGGAAGACGCCCGCCAACTCATTTGAGCGGCTGACCGATGACACGGTTCCGTATCCGTCGGAGCTTAATGCCGTCATCACGGAGGAACAGGAGGCCGTCCTCATGTGCGGCATGGCGGTCAGGATCGAAGACCGCATTTCCTCCATGGATGAACTGCAGGAAGCGATCGCCGAAGCCGCGGGCGGCTCGGTGCCGGAGAAGGCCCGCCCCTTCTACAGAGGAAAAAAATCCTTCCTGAAGGCGGCAGCGGAAAAGCGTTCCGCCGAAAAGGAACACAGCCGCACAGCAGAGAAAAAGCAGGCCAAAGACACGGAGACCGTTCGGTACACCGAAGACGAAAACACAGGCGCCTCCGATCACGAAGAAATACACAGTGCCGTCTCAGGCAGAGTATCCGCCCTGGAACACAAGGCTCAGCCCCGGAAGAAAGGCCTCTCTCCGGCGCTGATTGCCGGCGCGGCGGCGGGCGTCATCATCCTGATCGCGGCCGCATTCATGCTGCTCCGGAAACCGAAGCCGGAACCGAAACCGCCGGTCAGGGAAAGTACGGCCGCCCAGGCTTCGGAGGCGGCGGATACCACTTCCGAAACGGTACCTGTCACCCGGGACGTCACCCGGGACAGCGCAGATGCAGCCGGTGAAGCGCCCCAGGCCGGCAGCTCTCACGAAAGCAGGGAGAGCGGCGCGCTGAGCGCGCCGGAAAGAACGACAGACTCCGGGGACAGCGGCACGACCAGTGGTGACAGCACCGCTGACGGCGCCGGGGACGGTTCCTCCGACAGTGGTGCGGCAGGCTCCCACGCAGCCGGCGCCACGGACTCCAAGGCTGACTCCGGCGCGGCCAGTACTGCAGACTCTAAGGCTGACTCCGACAGCGCCCCGTCAAGTCCCGCGATCGACTGGAAGGACGACAAACTCGAGGCCGCCATGCGCGAGGTGCTCCGCATCCCATCAGGGGATATCCGTCTGTCTGATGTGGAAGGCCTCACGAATCTGGACCTCTGCGGCGCGGAAATCACGGATATCAGTGCGCTCGCATCCCTTAAGAGCCTCACATCCCTGTATCTCGCCAATAACGGGATCAGCGATGTCAGCCCGCTTGCGGAGCTCCCGGAGCTTGCGACTCTGGATGTGTCGCGCAATGCGATCGGAAGCGCGGATGCATTTTCCGGAATGAAGAACCTGAAGAGCCTGGACATCTCCTACAATGAGATCAAAGACGTCAGCCCGCTTGAGTCTCTGACAAACTTAAACAGCCTGTATATCCTGGGCAATCAGATCGAGGATTATACGCCGCTCTACGCTCTTGGCATACAGCCGGGACGCACGGATGAAGCCGACAAGATCTGCGTGATCGACTGGAAGAATCCGGCTCTGGAAGAAGTCATACGGGATGCGGCCGGCGTTTATGACAGAGGCATCACCCGCCATGATCTGGCGGATATAACGGATCTCGACCTGCGGGGAAAAGAGCTTGAAGACATCAGTGCCCTCGGCATCCTGGAAAACCTGACGTCCCTCACGCTTTCCGACAACCGGATTTCGGACATCACGCCCCTCTCCGGTCTCACGAATCTGGAAATGCTGGATCTCTCCCGCAACAGCCTGGAAGATATCAGCGCCCTCGGCAATCTGACGAATCTGACCGCTCTCGGTCTCTCCGATAACAAGATCAGCAATGTGGCGCCCCTCACGGCACTCAGTTCCCTGAAATCACTGTATCTGGCGGGAAATGAAATCAGCGATATCAGTCCGCTTGCAAAGATGAGCGGACTTGAGACGCTTTCCTTAAGGAAAAACCGGATCGAAAACATTACGCCGCTCACAAAGATGAGCAGGCTCACATACCTGTATCTGAAGGATAACCCCGTGAAGGATTATCTGCCGCTTCTTGACAAAAATATAAAGCGGGAGCATACGGATGTCGGCGAGTATATAACCCCCATCGAATGGGCGGACAGTTCTCTCGGCAGTGCCCTCAAAAGCGTTACGGGAATCAGTGACCGGAAGCTTGTCGCCGCCGATTTTGAAACCTTAGATGAACTGAACCTCGACAATAAGTCGATCAGCAATATCTCCGATCTGGCAAACATGACGGGCCTGAAAAAACTGTCACTGAACGGAAACAGTATCCGTGATCTCTCGCCGCTTGCGTCACTCACGGAGCTTGAGGAACTGTCTCTCGACAGCAACAAGATCACGGATATCAATCCTCTGAGACCGCTCAAAAAGCTTAAGAAACTGTCCATCAACGGCAATCCGCTGGAGGACTACTACTATATCACCGAGCTGACCGGACTTACAGAACTGTCGGCATCGGATACCACCGACATGATCTTCTACTATGCCAGGGAAATGCCGGGGCTCACCAAAGTGACCGTCAACAACTGCGGCATATCCTACGTGGGAGAATTTACGAATTACGACAATCTGACATATCTGTCTCTCGACGGCAACAGTATTTCAAATGTGGAGAATCTGGCCAAGCTGAAAAATCTGACCTATCTGTCAATCAGAGATAACAGCATCCGCGATTACAGCGGGCTGACTGCCCTGAAAAATCTGAAGACGCTGCAGGTCGAAGGCAACCCGGGCGAAGATTTCTCGCAGCTTAACGGTCTGCCCGCGGATGTCGACACGGAACCGAAGCCCCCGGCCGCAAAGCTCAATTTTGCAGACTGCACATCCGACATTAAGGGCGGGAGTGACGCAGACAAGGTAAAAACGGTTCAGAATGCACTGATCCGCCTCGGCTACCTCTCGGGCGCGGCAGACGGTTCCTACGGCTCGATGACCACGGACGCCGTCAAGCGGTTCCAGCAGAAGAACGGCGTCTCGTATATATCCGGCGTCGCGACCAGATTCACGCAGGCTCTGCTGCTCGGAGACAGTGCGATCTCCTCTTCCGACGGAACGAGCCGGGAGACGACGGTGACCGGAAAGCACAAGCTGGAATCGTCAAACACGATGACATACAAGAATGACACCGCGTCCATCCCGATCACCTTTATCAACAAGGAGGAGACGCCGGTTGTCGGCGTCCGGTTCAATTTCCTCATGAAGGAATCCGACGGAAATTGTTACGCATATGGCGATTCCTGCCGGTACAACATAACCCTCGGGAAGGAACAGAGCGTTGATATGACGATTGCGCCCTCTCTGGATGACGGAGAACGTGACAGACTGAGCACAATCGAATGGTATATCTCGGAGATTCTCTATGAGGACGGGCAGATTTACTGCTTCTATGATCCGACTAAGGATGTCGAGAACCAGGGAGGCGTGAGGGAGATCGCCCACTGGTGGTAAATATACGGACGAATAAAGAGCCGCTTAAGCGGCTCTTTGCGCGCTGGTGCGCGCCTGCTTTTGCAGGCAACTTCATCTGCGCACCAGTCGCATCCTGCACGGAGTGCATTTTCATAGGAAATCCAAAGGAATTTCCTATGAAAAAAACAGGAGGCTGCGGCTTATGCCGGCCTCCTGTTTTTTTCATGCTCTGATTATGCCCCGACAACCGTGATGTTCGCAGACGCTCCGCGCCCGGTGAGGATGGTCCGGTACGCCTTTACTTTGGCTGCCGGCACCTTGATATATGCCTTGCCATAAATCCCCTTGAATGCCTCCGCCCCGACGGTTTTGGCCGTGAGCAGTTTCGAGCGGATCGTGATGGCCTTCAGCCCACCGTCCTTATAGAAGGCCTGCTTGCCGATCGTCGTCACCGCGCCGCCGATCACCACGCTCTTCAGCTTGGGGCAGCCGCTGAATGCATTTGCCCCGATCGTCTTCACGAGGCTTCCCACCGTGAGACTGGTCATATACTTGTTGCCCTTGAACGCTCCCGCCGCCACGGATGTGACTTTGTATGTCACCTTCTGCCAGGTGACCTTGTCCAGCACCTTCTGGGCCTGTGCGGTTGCATTCTTCGGCTTCACGAAGACGGCCTCGGCAGTCCCGTTCGGTCCGGCCTTCGTGATCTTGAAGTAACCCGCAGACGTGTTGAAGGCCGTGCCTTTGGGCCTGTAGACAATCTTGAAATCAAGCTTGATCCTGCCCGTATAGTTGGTACTGTTCGGTTTGGCCGTGAGCACGAGCGATGCCGGCTTATTTGCCGTGCTGACGTTCTTGTTGTTCCACCACGCGACGGTGTAATCCTTCCCCTCGACGGGCTTGGCCGCCTTCTCCATGATCCGGTTCAGCGTATACGATTTTGTCGTCACGGGACTGCCCGTGTAATACTGCGTCGCGATCGGAGCGAGTTTGAACGCCTTTGAGAGATCCAGCTTCGCGATCTTAAACTTCACGACCTTTTCGCCCGCGTAGTTGCCGATGCCCATGATTTTCACGGCGCCATTTCCGGCATTGACAATGGTCGCGTAGCGCACGATCTCGAAGTCCTGTCCGAGAACCAGCTTCTTATCGCCAAGCGTGACGGTCGGAACCGGCTTGTTCTCCTTGCCGCTGTAAGTGTAATTGGGAACCTTGAGCGATGCAGCCGTAATATCGGCGGCCAGAATCTTGTACTTCAGAACCAGCTCGCCCTCGAAGCGGTCTCTGCCCGTGATGACGATTTTCGCATCACCGGCATTGAGATTTCCGCTGTCCTTTCTGGTATAATCGGTCCCCTCAACCAGGGTCTCTTCTTTGTACTTCAGAACCAGCTCCGGCTTATGCGCTGCTCCCGTGTAAGTCCGGGACACAAGTTCATGTTTTTCGTTGACGTCGCCGAGTACCACCAGATCGCCGGCTGTTTTCGCCTTCGCGACGGAGATGCCGCCGATCCTGAAGGTGCCCGCCGCGGATCCCGTATAATTGCCGCATCC
>CACXFM010000252.1 GCA_902766955.1 uncultured Lachnospiraceae bacterium
CATTGACTCATCTTGAAGGCACCTGGCTACTATATCATAATTATAGGGTATTATAGGGACGAATAGTTACTAACTGAATGACATTGGGACGGTTCTCCCTGCTCATTTTATGAGCAGGGAGAACCGTCCCCAATACTCAGTCCCGCTAGCTCAATCCGCCAGCTGGTCGTACTTCGCCGCGCTGCCTCTGGCCTTTTCCACCGGATATTTCGCCTCATTCTGCGTCATCTTGGCATTGACGATCTCGTCTTCGTCAAGCCCCAGTTCATCCAGTAGATTCCGGCAATAAACCAGCACATCTGCCAGCTCTTCCTTCACATGTTCAAGGTCGTAGTCCGTCTCGCTCCACTGGAAGCACTCCAGCAGTTCTGCCGCCTCAATGGCAACAGACTTGGCGAGATTTGCCGGGGTATGGTACTGTTCCCACTCACGGTCTGCCGTGAATTTACGAATTCTGTTAATTGTTTCCTGTTTCATATCGGCTGTTTCTCCCCCTCATATGCTGCAATCACATACTGTATGATTTCACTCTGTCTGCACTGAAGCAATATATTCGACGTCCTGCGGCATCGCGATGCCCGGATTCCTGACCTCGACCGCTGCCCTCTTCCCCTGTTCCTCCAGTCCCATCACGAAATGGCACAGGGCAATGCCGACGTCAATCTTCTGCAGATCCCCTGTCGCATCACCGACATACCCTTTATCTTTCTTCTCATAGAAATGATACAGACGATCCGTTTCGCGAACCACCCGCCACGGCTGCTTATTGACTGCAGAAGGAGCCCATCGAACCAGTTCAATCAGATCAGCGGTTTCCTTCTGCATTGTCCCGGACAGCGGCCGGTCAAAACTGCCGTCAAAAAAGAGTTTTTCCACCGGCATCCGCTTGTCTGCCCCGACGCCCTTCCGCATCATCGCTTCCCGAATCGATTTCTTTTCTGCCGGATATCCCAGCGGGCTGACACAGGGCATCCTTTCCCCAGCCTTCAATCCGGCCGCTTTCTCAAACAGATCCCGCTTCATGGTGCCGCCGATCCATGTCGTACCGATCCCCAGAGACCATGCAAAAAGCACCAGCTGCTCAAAAGAATATCCAAACGCTGCATCTGAACAGGGTATCTTTGCGACCTTGCCTGCAACATACAGCTTCTCTCCGGTAATCACCGGGCTGGACAGTCCATATTCACCGGCGTCCAGTATGACAAACTCCACCGGGATATCGAAGGGGTTGGAAATGCTGCTGATATATTCCGTCAGCTTTTCCCTGTCCTCCGGACTGAGCGGACGCCCGTCAAATGTGCGGACGCTTCTGCGGCCTTTTACAATATCTTTTAATGTCGCCATGAATGATACCTCCTATTGTTATTTCGGCATTCCGGCTCTTGCAAAATTATATCAGACTTTTTTTCCCCGAGATAGCGGAGCACAAAAAACAGGCCCTTCTTCCGTAAAAAAACAGGCGTCTATGGCCCATCTGAAGAAATGGTGATATGGTAATAGATAGGGAGTTTCCAATTGTCAAAAAACTGAAACTTCCGGCCGGAAAGACGTTGCTCCGGCAAAAACAGGCGAAAGGAGAAGAAACAAATGACAAAGAAAATCGTGCCTGCAATTTTTCTATCGCTGTTTCTGCTTGTGGTTCTGTCAGCGGCAGTCTGCGCCGATCCTGACTACGACAGCATCTATGCGGATTCACTTAGAGAAGCCTTAGGGCGTCATAACGAACTGATCAGCAGCGGACAAATCAGCAGTGACAATTATAACCATATCGGTTATGCATATTCCGATATCACGGATGACGGATATAAGGAGCTGATCATCGCACAGGTTATGGCAAAGCATGCGTTTGAGTACTGGATCTACAGTTATAACGGCTCCTCTGTCAACTATATGGGTGATTTCGGATCTGACGCGGACGAGCTCTATGGCTACAGAGAGGGTATCATATACAGGGAGTCCTACAAAGGAAGCCTGGGGGTGTATGCCGCAGAGTGGAACGGCAGCGAATTTACGATTCATGAGCTGTATACGGGCTACTATGACAGGAACGGAGAGCCTCCCGGAATCAGGGACATGTCCTTCTGTTATGATCCGGACAGGCTTTTGGATCCGATTCCGGAATTCAAAACACTCGGCACAGATTCCTATGGAAATGCCGGCTCTTCCTCTTCCTCCTCCTCTTCAGGAGATACCGGAAGATATGGTCTCGGCAACTTCGCTTACAGAAC
>CACXFM010000253.1 GCA_902766955.1 uncultured Lachnospiraceae bacterium
AACAGAATGACCTGGCGCTGCTCCGTTTTCTCTTCTCTGACGTTCAATCGTTTCTTCAGCAGTTCCGGATTCTTTTTCATCATGACAAGTCCTGCAATAAACATCGGGACAAACAGGCTCCCCATCAGAAGCCAGCCTTGAGGATAGTTCCATGTCCCCGCAGGTATAAACAGTAAGCCCGAAACCAACAGTACTCCGGCAGTAAATCTGGATATGGCCCGGTTAAAAAGAGTCTTACTCATGTCTTTCCTCCTGAATGTACCTGACAAAGTCTCTGATGATCTGATTTACTTCTTCCGGTTTATCTGTATTGGAGTTATGTCCTGCTTCTCTGATCCAGTGGATCGGAATGCGTTTTCTTTTCTGTCATCGCTGACCTCCTTGTGACCTTTCCTCAGATAGATTGATCTCCAGAATTCCAGCAGCTTTCTGAAATCCTTCTCCATGGCATCTGGATTGTTTCTCTATCGGCAGGGAATATAACTTGGGATTCATCTCAGAGGCCTCCGTTAACCGCATCGGTCAGCTTTATCATAAAGCCGTTGAACGTTTTTGAGAAGACTCTGAAATGTTAAATATGCATATTTGATCCGGGTCCGTAAAACGGTATATTCTGTAAGACAGCTCTGTGCAATGAGCTGTCTTTTTCCTTATCTGTATTGAAAGATCCCGTCCATTCTGTTGCGAAGCTCAATTTCCCGGCGGGTCTGCTCCGTGTTGAATTTCACCAGTTCGGAATTGCAGACCAGTTTTTCAAGCTGCGAAACGGTAACGGAACTGTTTTTTGTGCGCTATTGGTAATAATGTGAGCAAAATAAAGCCTGACTTATCTTGACACGCTGTCAAAATATAAGTATAATGAATGCGCTGACACGATGTCAGTGTAAAGCGGAATGATAAGTTTCCGGGAGATGACACTAAATGAGATCGGAAACATCACTTTCTTCTCTCGTCTCACAATCTATAACGATTTTAAAATAAAGGAGACAAAAGCAATGACAAAATTACCGAAAATCGCACTTGGCGCATGGGCATGGGAACCTCCGAGAAGGTCCTTGCCGGATTCTTAAAAGGCCTTCCGAGAGAAGACTATCTGGTTTCTGATAAGTTCACTCCGCAGTGTGCGGACGCTTCTTCCCCGACTGCCATGGCAGATATGATTGAGATGCAGCTGAAACTGATGGAACTGGATCATTTCGATGTCTACTGGATCCATAACGTCTGGGATGCTCCGAAGTGGACGGAGGAGCTGGCAAAGTATTTCGAAGGCAAAGATAATGTGCCGATGATTGGCGTTTCCAACCATAACCTTGCGGAGATCAAAGAAGCGGATGCAATCCTTAAAAGCCATGGGCTGAAGCTTTCCGCGGTGCAGAACCACTACAGCCTGATCAACCGTTCTTCGGAAGATTCCGGCATACTCGAATACTGTAGAGAAAACGGTATCACCTTCTATGCCTACATGGTACTGGAACAGGGGGCTCTGTCTGGAAAATACGATACGAAGCACCCGATGCCGGCCGGTTCCGCACGGGCCGAGACATACAACCCGGTCCTCGACAAGCTGGAGATTCTGAACGCAGAGCTCAGGAAGCTTGCAGACAAATACGGTGTCGGTCCGGCACAGATCCCGGTTGCCTGGGCAATCGCAAAGGGTACACTGCCGATCATTGGCGTGACCAAAGAAAATCAGGTTCTGGATGCGGTCAAGGCAGCGAGTGTTATCCTGACGGCCGAAGAAACCGCAGAGCTTGAAAAGGTGGCAGACAGCCTGGAACTGAACGTGATCCGTTTCTGGGAAAAGGAGATGAAATAAGATTTACTCAGAAAATGCAGCGCAGCTGCTGAAAGGGATGGAGCAATGGAATATTCGAGACTTGGAAACAGTGACTTAAATGTATCCCGGATCTGTATGGGATGCATGGGATTCGGAGATCCGGGACGCGGGCAACATAGCTGGACCATCGATGAGGATCATACGAGAGAGATCATAAAACGCGGGCTGGAGCTTGGTGTAAACTTCTATGACACGGCCATCGCTTATCAGAGCGGCACCAGCGAGCAGTATGTAGGCCGGGCGCTCAGGGATTTCGCAAAGCGGGACGAGGTGGTCGTTGCCACCAAATTCCTTCCGAGAACACAGGAAGAGATCGGGAAAGGCATCAGCGGACAGCAGCATATCGAAAACATGATCAACACGAGCCTTCAGAACCGTGGGATGGACTATGTTGACCTGTATATTTATCACATGTGGGACTGGCAGACGCCGATCGAAGAGATCATGGACGGTTTAAACCGTGTCGTAAAGGCCGGAAAAGCCAGATATATCGGCATCTCCAACTGCTTTGCGTGGCAGATTGCCAAGGCCAATGCCCTTGCAGAAAGAGAAGGATTCGCGAAGTTTGTCTCCATCCAGGGGCACTACAACCTGATCTTCCGTGAGGAAGAACGGGAAATGGTTCCGTACTGTAACGAAGAGAACATTGCTCTTACACCCTACAGTGCCCTCGCTTCCGGCAGACTATCAAGGCTTCCCGGAGAAGGCGGAACAAAGCGTGCCGAGGAAGATGCTTATGCGAAGTTCAAATATGACGCGACAGCTGCACAGGATAATGTGATTATTGCCCGTGTCTCGGAGCTTGCTGAAAAGCATGGCGTGACAATGACGGAAGTTTCTCTTGCATGGCTGCTGACAAAGGTAACTTCCCCGGTCGTCGGTGCAACGAAGCTGCATCATATCGAAGGCGCGGCAAAGGCTGTGGACCTCTCGTTGACACCGGAAGAGATCCGATATCTGGAAGAGCCTTATGTGCCGCATCCGCTGGCAGGCGTCATGGCACAGAATAAGCCTGCCGCCGCAAAAGAAAAACACGTCTGGTCCACAGGCGACCAGAAGATCGGAAAGTGAGGAAAAGAAAATGGCTGAAAAGATTGTACAGACCGCAGGAAGAAACCAGTTGGGAGAGTTTGCCCCTATGTTCGCGCATCTGAATGACGATGTGCTCTTTGGAGAAGTATGGAACGAGGAAGCAATCGATGTGAAGACGAAGTGCATCATCACGGTCGTGTCTCTGATGGCTTCCGGCATCACGGACTCCTCCCTGTCTTATCATCTGCAGAACGCCAAAGCCCATGGCGTGACAAAGGAAGAGATCGCTGCCATTATCACCCACGCAACGATGTATGTGGGCTGGCCGAAGGGCTGGGCAGTATTCCGCCTCGCAAAGGAAGTCTGGAATGAAGAAGCGGCGGCGCTGACGGATAAGGACAGATACCAGAATACTATCTTCTTCCCGATCGGAGCTCCAAATGATGCCTATGCGCAGTATTTTGTCGGTCAGAGCTATCTGGCACCGGTATCCACCGAGCAGGTTCCGGTCTTCAACGTGACTTTCGAGCCGGGATGCCGCAATAACTGGCATATTCATCATGCAAAAAGCGGCGGCGGACAGATGCTGATCTGTGTTGGCGGTAAGGGTTATTACCAGGAGTGGGGTAAGGATCCCGTAGAAATGACGCCCGGTAGCGTGATCAACATCCCGGCAAACGTGAAGCACTGGCATGGCGCAGCTTCGGACTCCTGGTTCTCGCATCTGGCCATTGAGGTGGCCGGTGAAGAAACCGGTGCGGAGTGGCTGGAAGCAGTGTCTGAGGAAGATTACAGCAGACTGAAGTAAGGAAAAATAAGGCGGAGTTGTGTCTCGGAATGGAGGAGGGACGGCACCATGTCCACGGCAAAACCGAACAAATTGATCATAAAGAGGATCGTGGATGCTGTCATGACCGTCCTGCTCCTTTGTCTCATGGCATATCAGGTCACGGGGGAGGTGGCTCATGAATGGATCGGCATGGGTATGACGGGACTTGTCATCGTCCATCAGATCCTGAACCGGAAGTGGTACGGTGCGCTGTTTAAGGGAAAATATAACCCTTATCGCAGCATTACGACTGTTCTGAATATCCTGCTTCTTGCATGCTTTGCATTGACTGCTTTCTGCGGTATGTCCATGAGCAGTTATGCGGTTCCTTTCCTCTACGGGATGGCTCCGGTTTCTTTCGTTCGCAGGATGCATCTTTCCATGTCCCACTGGGCCTTTGTTTTGATGGGGCTGCACCTGGGAATACATATCCCGGCCATGACAGCAGGAATTAAGCTGAATCACAGGTTAAAAGCAATTCTGAGCTGCATTTTCACCTGTATCGGCGGTATCGGACTCTGGCTGTTTCTGAAAAACGGCCTGCCGAATTATCTGTTTTTCCGTGTGCCTTTCGCGTTTCTGGACTATGAGAAGGCCGGATGGCTGGTGTTTCTGGAAAACCTGCTGATGCTGTCTTTCTGGGTGTTTATCGGAACCCAGGCGGCTCTGATCTGCAGGAATGCAGCCGTAAAGGGAGCAGTGAAAAAGAATCCGCTCCTCCCTGTCGTTGCCGTTATGGCATCGGTGATCATCGGTATCGCCCTCGCACTTCTTTTCCCGGCTGCAGATGAACAGGTATCCTTTGGAAATACTGACTGGTCCGTACCGCAGACAGAGAGTGAACAAAATGATGAGTCTGCCGGAACGTCCACTCTTTCGGAAGATGTGGCAGCCTGGCTTGAGATGAACGGTATCAAGTGAATTAGAAGAGGTTTATATGAAGATCATTGTGCTTATGGGAAGCCCCAACCGGAACGGTTCAACAGGCATCCTGGTAGAAAATTTCAAAAGAGGAGCCGGGGATGCCGGACATACGGTAGAAGTGATCGATGTCTGTCATGCAGATATACATCCCTGTATCGGCTGTGTGAAATGCGGATATGAAGGGCCCTGTGTACAGAAGGATGATGTGGAGATGATCCGTAAAAAACTTCTTGCTTCAGATATGGTCGTCTTCGCTACGCCTCTGTATTACTACGGCATGACGGCCCAGCTGAAGACTGTCGTCGACCGATTCTGTGCTTACAACAGCAGCTTAAACAGCCGGCATCTGAAGTCCGCTCTGCTTACGGTTGCGTGGAACTCCGATGACTGGACCTTCGATGCGTTGGAAGCGCACTACAAGACACTTGTCCGCTACATTCATTTCAATGACTGCGGGATGGTATTGGGCTATGGCTGCGGTACTCCCGGGATGACGAAGCGCAGCAGATATCCGCAGGATGCGTATCAGCTGGGAAAAAATTTATAGAGTATGAAACGAGTCGGACTCTCATCGTTTGCGGTGGGAGTTTTTGATTTCATAAGAAATTCCTTCGGATTTCCTATGAAACAAAAAGCACTCCGTGCAGGATGCGACTGGTGCGCAGATGAAGAAAAGGCAGCATTTGTAGTAATGTGGATTTACCTGTATACTAATGATTGGGTTTATATTCCTGACATGGAGGAGTGACATTTTGAAAAAATACTGGCCGCCGGTAATGATGCTGGCGATTTTTGAAAGCGTAGCAGTGACGTTATGGCTGACAAAAGATAATCTGTTTTATCTTTTCAATTTCAGCTATATCGGACTTTCCGTTTCCACCGGCGTTTTCCTGTTTATCAGGAAATACAAACATGCCCGGCGTATTGTGCAGCTTCTTGTGGGACTATACATGCTGATATACCTGGGGCTTATCTGCAATGAGAATATGCAGATTGAGGGCTTCTGGTATTACTTGTTTACAGGAGTATTCGAAGCAGCAACAATACACTATGCCGTAGCAAAAATATTTGGGCCTCTGATATTTGGCAGAGGGTGGTGCGGATATGCGTGCTGGACAGCAATGGTGCTGGATTTCTTGCCATATAAAGTTCCGGGCGGTCCCCGAAAGAAAATCGGATGGGTCAGATATATAACGTTTCTGGTCTCTCTGATCTTTGTGGCGGCTTTATTTCTTGCGAAAGTCGGAAATATTGAGCAGATTATGTTCCGGGCATTTATAGCAGGAAACTTAATTTATTATGCGGCAGGTATTATTCTGGCCTGTGCTTTTAAGGATAATCGGGCTTTTTGCAAATATATTTGTCCGATTACTGTTTTCTTAAAACCAATGAGTTACTTTTCGCTGCTGCGTATCAAATGTGATAAGGATAAGTGCGTTTCCTGTGGCAAATGTAAAAGGGTCTGTCCTATGGAAGTTGACGTGACTGAGAACAGCAGGAAACGTCAGAATGGAACAGAATGCATCCTGTGCATGGAATGTGTCAGGAATTGCCCTAAGGATGCACTATAGCTGGCTTTTGATCGGGATTTGACAAGTTGATAATATGGATATAGTTTTTTTACAGCTCCTTGTTGCTTTTTGGCAGAGGGGCTTTTTTGAGAAGTAAATTTTTAAAAATCTCAATTGTAATGTAAAGACTTATACGCTATAGTTGGCATATACAAACTGTTGGTATATACAAACAAACGGATGGATAAATGATGACAATCAGTGAACGATTATTTGGAATTATGAAAGAGCAAAATATATCAATGCCGGACTTGTCCAGGATGACAGGTATTTCCAGACACACGATCTTTGATTGGCAGCGAAGAGGAACAAATCCTGGTGCGGATAAGATTATGGTGCTCTGTGAGGCACTTAAGATTACACCGGAAGAATTGCTTATGGGCACTATTGGAGCATCATCATCCGGTAAAACTATCGGTATTGATACAGGAAGTATTGAATACCAAATCGTCGATGTGTGCAGGGACTTTTCGGATGAAAAGAAAAGACGATTGTTGGCATACGCCTCGATGCTTCAGAATATGAAAAAATGAGAAGTGCATGAGAGATGCTAACTGATAAGGGAATAGAAAATTGATATGAAGATACAATCTGTAAATATTGTGATGACATATCCGGTTCATTGGAGCAAATATCAAGTATTACGTGATTTTACACAGAATTTCTATGATGCCGTTGATCATAATCTTTGGCGTCAAAATTTTTTCTATGACTATATGGATAATAGTCTTTCTATGTGGATAAAGAACGAAACCTTCAATTATGAATGGCTCATGCATATAGGCGCATCTACAAAAACAAACAATTCAAATGGATATGCCGGCTTTTTCGGTGAAGGCTTTAAAATAGCCTCGCTATGTGCTTTTCGGGATTATGGTTGGGAGATACAAATGATGTCTGATGATTGGCATATAGACGTGACTGAGATTGAGGAATCGATAGACCAGGTACCTGTAAGGATGCTTGCATATAAAGTATCAACAGTAGAAAAGAAGAATGAGACAAAACTGGTTTTAAGTAACATTTCTGAACATGACTACGATCGATTTAAAACTGTTCTGGACGGCTTTTTTTGTCCGGATAATCCTATAATGGGGAAAGAGTTATGGAGTGATAAAGAAGGCGCTGTATTCCTGCGAAGCAAGACGCCGATCAATACAGATTTGCCCGTTACAAGAGATTATGGAAGGAAAGGAGCGGTTTTTTGCGCTTATCAAATGTTGGGAACAAATCCTTTTGATCTTGTCGTGTGTTTACATAAATACAAGAATGAGGACAGAGAAAGACGGAGTCTGTATGCCTTTAATGTTATTGATGTTTTTGAGGAGATTGCTCAATATGTTAATCCTCAGTGTGCAATGATAATGCTTGAAAAAATGCGGAGATATTGGAATACATATTCACGAAAGAATATTGATATACATAGCTGGAGCACCACAGTTACTATGTTGATCATGAAAGTGGCGTATTCACCTGAGGTTAGGAGTGCTTTTATTAAAAAATATGATAATATTTTGTGCTTAAGAAAAGTTAATCGTATTAGTGAAAAGAATCGGAGATGGCAGGCACGCGCATGGCTGGCTCAACAGGAAAAGAGGTATATTCTTGCAAAAGATACATTTGAAGTGTTGGGATATCCGACAATAGAAGAGGAATGCGACCGGCATGGGGGATTCGTGGCAGATGATAATGCAGATGAGATTCAGAAACGATGCTTCATGGTGCTGGAGGAAGTTTGCAAGGAGGTGTTTGAGGGATTCTTTGAGTTCAATACAATACCTGAAAGAAAAATTATTACCAACTCACGTGCTGCATATCATGGAATGGTGGTTACTTATAAAAAGAAAAAACAGTTGTTAAACGTGAAAGGCATATGGATAAGATATGATATTGGAAAACTATATTTAAAGTCGGAAATATTTGCAGTAGACGGCTACTATGATGGTTTATCAACATATGTGCATGAAATGTGTCATTCTTTTGGAGGGGATTCAAGTGCTTCATTTAGCCAGGCATTGACTTTTTCAACTGAATTGTTAATGGAGAATCAAGAGAGTATTATGAGAGGAAAATACAAATGGAATCAAATCTTTGAGAGAAAAGCTGCCATCTGAAAGAATAGAATTGAGAAATAACGAGGAAATAATCTTTGAAACGTAAGGCAATACAAATAAACATATCCGCATATCCGGAAGCGCTTTCAGGTTTTCTTAAGGAAGGATATCTTATGGTGCCTCTTGATTTTTCATCCGGCATGCTCCATTATAATCAGATGCATGTCGCTATATAAAATAGAGTAATAATAAGTGCGAGAATCGAAATGGTGAAGGGAGGATCATCGTTTGGATCTTTCTAAATACGACGGAAAGCATGTCCGGGTGTCGGACAGATGGGATCAGACTTTCACGGGCATGGCGGAGTATGCGAATCAGAGTTTTCTGGAGTGTGAATATGGCGGTGAGGAAGACGGGATCTTCATTGAAGACTGCCTGATTTACCGGTCGCAGATTGTTTCCATAGAGGAAATCGAGGTACATGGCACCGTTGAACTATGGACTGATCGAATGATCCTGCGCAGATACCGCCCGGAAGATGCTGAACCGCTGTATCGGCAGATGGGGACAGATCCGGCGATGTATAAATACTCCGGCTGGAATCCATACGCGACCCTGGAAATGGCGCAGGAAACCGTGGCCGGATTTATCGGCAGTTACGGCGACGCACATACATATTCATGGGTGATGGATATCGATGATGTTATCGCAGGAACGATCGGAGCCTATGACTTTCAGGGCGATCACATCGAGGCCGGATTCAGTGTCGTGCCGGGCTGGCAGGGGCGCGGCCTTGCGACTGCGGCACTGAAGACAGTGCTGGAATATCTGACGGAAAATGAAGGCATTCCCTGTGTGACGGCGTGGTGTGCCGCTGAGAATACCGGATCGCGGAGAGTGCTGGAGAAAGCGGGTATGAAGCTCATTCATTCGGAGAAAGACGGGCTTGTTGTCGGCGGGCAGATATATGATAAGCTGATCTACGAATATAGAAGGGAATCGTGACCCCGGGGGTGAAAACATCGGAAAGAGTTGCAGTCAGTGAGGTAATAAACGGATGAAAAAAGTGATCGTAGGGATGTCGGGCGGCGTGGACAGCGCCGCTGCGGCTTTTCTGCTCAAACAGGCCGGATATGATGTCGTGGGTGTCACTCTGCGTACCTGGGCAGGTACAGAGGGACAGGAAAGCCGCTGTTGTGAGATTGACGACGCCAGACAGACAGCCCGCGCAATCGGGATCCCTTATTATGCATTTAACTGTCAGTCTGATTTCGAGGACCGGGTGATTACGCCTTTCGTACAGGATTACCTTCACGGTATGACGCCAAATCCCTGTGTTGTGTGCAACCGGGAAATCAAATGGGCCCGGCTGCTTTATCATGCTGATGTACTGCAGGCCGATTTTGTGGCGACGGGTCACTACGCCTCCGTAGTAAAGCTTGAGAACGGAAGATATACGGTCCGGAAAGCGGCTCATGCGGAGAAAGATCAGACGTATATGCTTTACCGGCTGACGCAGGAACAGCTTTCGAGAACGCTTATGCCCCTGGGAGACTATTCCAAACCGGAAGTCAGGAAGATCGCCGCGGAAGCGGGAATCCGCGTGGCGTCAAAACCGGATTCCCAGGAGATCTGTTTTGTTACAGACGGAAGTTATGCGGACTTCATCCGGGACCATGAAGGAGGAGCGGT
>CACXFM010000254.1 GCA_902766955.1 uncultured Lachnospiraceae bacterium
ATGATATTCTTGGCATTCATCGTGGCGATTCTGCCAAACGCCTTGGAATTGATATCAACCGTAATGATATCGCCCGCGACCACATGCGGATCCGTATGTCTCGCTTCCTCTACCGTCACCTGAAGGGTCGGATCCACGATATGGTCTTCGTCTTCCACGACCTCTTTTTCGGCGGTCACGGAATACTCACAGGTCTCGGGATCAATCCTGACGTTTATATTGTCGTTTTTTCCGAAATGCGATTTGCAGGCTGTCAGCAGCGACTGTTCTATCGAATCAAGAAGCGAAGCCTTGCTTATTCCTTTTTCTTTCTCAAGCAGTTCGATGGCTTCTTTCAGTTCAGAGCTCATATTTACGGTTTCCTCCTTTATATGGTAACGGTATTCATCCGGATTTCATTCAAAATCAAAAGCCAGCCGGATCAGCGAGATCCCGCTGCGCGGAAAGACTGCCTCTTCCCCGGTCTCTTCAAAGCGGATCCTTACGTCGCGGCTGTCGCATCCCGTCAGGATTCCCCTGAACTCTTTTCCGCTGCGGCCTTCCGGCACCCGGTATGTCCTGATCTCGACTTCTCTGCCCATGGCATACTCAAAATCACGCGGCCGCTTCAGCTGTCTGCCGAGTCCGGGCGAACTGACCTCGAGTATATAAGGCTCTTTAATAAAGTCCTCTCTGTCCAGAAGAGGATCGACCGCCCTGCTGACTGCCTCGCAGTCATCAATACCGACTCCGCCGTCTTTGTCAATAAAGATGCGCAGAAAATAATCTGATCCCTCTTTCACGAACTCCACGTCAACAGGAATCAGATGCATCACTTCCAGGACAGGTCCCAGAAGATCCCATGTTTTCTGTTCATACTCTTCGCGTCTGCTCAATATCAGTCACTTAGTCCTTTGCAAAAACTCAGGAGCGGACATCCGTCCGCTCCTGTGCAACATCAACATTACGTTAGTAATATAACACTACTTATCAGGAAATGCAAGTCAAATGGCTGTTTTTTATTTTTTCCTGGTTCCCTTGCCTCCGCGTTTGGCCATGCGGAGTTTTTTCAGTGACAGCTGGCTGCCGTGCCAGGAAATCGTAAAATCATCCGGGCCTCCCAGGAGGTAAACCGACTCCAGCACATCGTCCCCGGAAAGATCCATTCCTCTGACGCCCAGCGCCACTTTTTTCTGAATCGGCGTATCAGCCAGCGGGAAGCGCAGGAAGAAGCCCGCCGCGCTCTGCAGCACGGCCTGTTCGGACGCATCCGAGCGGATCACGGCCTTTAAGAGATCTCCCTCCGCGAGCTTTGTCGACTGGATAGTTCTCGCGCCCGTCACGAATTCCGATCCGGCAGTACGTTTTATGAGGCCTTTTTCCGTCGCGAAAAAGAGCTCGGAATCCTGCACCTCGGACATCGGGGCCATATAGAGGATGTTTTCGTTCTGATTCGAAAAATGGCTGATATTGTCGACCGGCACACCCTTATCCTTCAGCTTTCTGGCGGGAACCTCGCTGACTCTCAGAGCATGCATCTTTCCGGTATCCGTAAAAATGCAGATCCGGTCCGTATTCATCAGCCGGAAAACCGTCTTATATTCGGCATCGCAGCTTTCCCTGTTTTTATCATAGACCGCGCTGTCCAGAAGCTTGGCATAGCCGAACCGGTCCATGCAGAAGACAACTTCCTCTTCTACAAACCTGGGGGCTTCAATCACGATTTCCCCGGCATCTTCCAGCTTCGTTCTTCTGGGAACGGCATATTCCTTCTTCATGGCCGCTAGTTCTTTCGTGATCTGCTTCGCCATGGAATCGTGGTTTTCGAGAAGATCCTCATAAAAGGCGATTTTTTTGAGAGTCTCCTCATAGTCGCGCTCGAGAGCTTCTATTTCGAGACCGATGAGCTTGACCAGGCGCATATCCAGAATCGCATTCGCCTGCCGCTCCGTAAACATGAGCCGGGAAGCCATTTTGCGGCTTTTGGCCGATTTGAAGCGGATCCCCTCCGTCTGCCCCATCACCAGGCAGTCCGTCGCCATCTTTCTGTTTTTTGACCCTCTCAGGATTTCAATAATCAGATCGATGACATCAACTGCGCGGATCAGACCCTCCTGGATCTCCTTCTGCTCAAGTTCATGCGTCAGCAGATTCTCGTATTTTCTTCCCGCAATTTCAAACTGAAAGTCGACGGAGGCCTCCAGGATCTGTCTGAGAGACATCGTTTCCGGGCGCCCTTCACTGACGACCAGCATATTGACCCCGAAGGTATCCTCCAGCCTTGTTTTTTTGTAGAGAAGATTGCAGATCCGGTCGACATCCGCTCCTTTTCTGCACTCGATTACGATTCTCGTCCCTTCCTTGCCGGACTGGTTGGAGATATCCGAGATCTCCGGCGCCTGCTTTGACTCCGCGAGCTGGGCTACATCATTGAGGAACTTGCCGATCCCGCTCCCGATCATGGTATAGGGGATCTCGGTGACCACGATATTGGTTTTTCCGCCTTTCCCCTTTTCGATCTCGACCTTGCCGCGGATCCGGATTCTGCCGCTGCCCGTCCTGTAAATTTCTTCCAGGTCTTTTTTATTGACGACAATTCCGCCCGTCGGAAAATCCGGTCCGGTGATGAGTCCGAGGAGCTCCCCGTCCGTCAGATCCGGGTTCCGGATCAGTGCCGTCACTGCGTCAATCACTTCGCCTGTATTGTGCGGCGGAATGGATGTCACCATCCCGACCGCGATGCCTTCCGAGCCGTTGATCAGGACATTGGGCAGTCTCGCCGGAAGAACCGCGGGCTCCCGCTCGGTCTCGTCAAAATTCGGCTCAAAATCAATAATATCCTTGTCAAGGTCACTCAAGAATACATCCTGGGTGAATTTCTCGAGTCTCGCCTCCGTATAACGCATGGCGGCGGCCCCGTCCCCCTCGATGGAGCCGAAATTTCCGTGGCCGTCCACAAGCACGCGGCCTTTTTTGAAATCCTGCGCCATGACAACCAGCGCGTCGTAGATGGAACTGTCTCCGTGAGGATGATATTTACCCATCGTATCTCCGACGATTCTGGCGCTCTTCCTGTAAGGCCTGTCGTATCTCGTTCCCAACTCCCACATATCATAGAGAACCCGCCTCTGTACCGGCTTCAGGCCGTCCCTGACATCCGGGAGCGCGCGTGACACAATCACGGACATGGCATAATCTATGTAGTTTTTCTGCATGATTTCGGAATAATCCGTGCGGACAATCCGGTCTTCTTTTACAGACATATTCACCTCAGCATTTCAGATAGTCAGGTAAGCTCACGAAAGCGGCATCCCGTCAGACGTCGAGAGCCGCGTCTCCCGCATGCTCGTAAATAAAAGCCTTTCTGGGCGGCACATCGGTCCCCATGAGGATATCGGTAATATCAGAAGAAAGTCCGGGATCGGCGATCTCGATTCTTCTCAGCATCCTGGTCTCCGGATTCAGCGTCGTCTCCCACAGCTGGTCGGGATCCATCTCACCGAGTCCCTTATAGCGCTGCAGTGTGAACTTCCCGTTTTTGTGCCGTTTTCTGTACTGCTCCAGCGCTTTGTCATCATACAGGTATTCTCCCTCTCCCCTCTGGGGCACCACTTTATAGAGGGGCGGCATTGCCACATAGACATGTCCCTCATTGATCAGTTCCGGCATATAGCGGTAGAACAGCGTCAGAAGGAGCGTGCCGATATGCGCGCCGTCCACATCCGCATCTGCCATAATGATGATCTTGTCATAGCGGAGCTTTGTGATATCAAAATCATTTCCGTAGCCTTCCGAGAAACCGCAGCCGAACGCCGTGATCATGGTCTTGATCTCCGCATTTGCCAGCACTTTGTCGATACTGGCTTTTTCGACGTTCAGGATCTTGCCGCGGATGGGCAGAATGGCCTGGTACTCCCTGTCTCTCGCGGTCTTGGCGGATCCTCCGGCGGAATCTCCCTCCACGATGAAGATCTCGCACTTCGAGGCATCTCTGGAAATGCAGTTGGCGAGCTTTCCGTTTGTGTCAAAGCTGTATTTCTGCTTTGCAAGCAGGTTGGTCTTTGCCTTTTCCGCCGTCTTTCTGATTTTGGCCGATTTTTCCGCACAGCTTAAAACCGCCTTCAGCGCTTCGAGATTCCGGTCAAAATAGTGGGGCGCTTCTTCACTGACCACTTTGGCCGTCGCCCTGGCGGCATCCGGATTGTCAAGCTTTGTCTTGGTCTGTCCCTCGAAACGGGGATCCGGATGCTTCACCGATATGACGGCGGTCATGCCGTTCCGGATATCGGGGCCGGTGAAATTCTGGTCTTTCTCCTTCAGAATCCCCAGTTCCCTGGCATAGCTGTTCATTACCTGCGTGAAAGCCGTCTTAAAACCGGTCAGATGCGTGCCTCCGTCGGCATTATAGATATTATTGCAATATCCCATCACGTTCTCGCGGAATTCGTTGCAGTACTGTATGGCCACCTGCACCTGAATCCCTTCATCCGTGCCCTCCAGAAAGACGGGCTCCGTCACGGTTTCGCAGGATTTATTGAGATCCCGGACGAACCCGACGATCCCGTCCGGTTCGGAAAAGACCAGGTGCTCTTCCGGGTCTTTCCGCAGGTCATGGAAGCCGATCGTGAGCTTCGGATTCAGGTAAGCGGTCTCCCGAAGCCTGGATTTCACCTCCGTGGCCGAAAACCGCACGGTCTCGAAGATTTCCGGATCCGGGGTGAAATTGACGGTCGTGCCCGTCTCTTTCGTCTTTCCGAGAACCGGCAGCCGTCCGTCGACCAGGTCGATGTCGGGAACGCCTCTCACAAAATGGTCGTGATGAACCGCACCTTCTCTTCTGACCTGTACATCCATCTGCACAGACAGCGCATTCACGACTGAAGAGCCGACACCGTGGAGGCCGCCGGCTGTCTTGTAAGCCTCATTATCAAACTTTCCGCCGGCGTGCAGCGTTGTATAGACAAGCCGCTCTGCGGGAATTCCCTTTTCATGGATTCCGACCGGAACGCCACGCCCGTCATCGCTGACCGTGCAGGAGCCGTTTTTCTCGAGAGTCACCTCTATATGAGTGCAGAACCCGGCCAGATGTTCGTCGACTGCATTATCCACGATTTCATAAATCAGGTGGTTGAGACCTTTGCGTGAAGTACTCCCGATATACATGCCGGGACGCATTCTCACGGCTTCAAGGCCTTCCAGCACATGTATGCTGGACTCGTCATAAGTCTTCTGTTTTGCCATCCGCGCTCCATTCCTCCGGCGCCCGCTTTTAAGTACAGACACCGGACATTTTTAAGTCAATGCCGCGATTATAGCATACGCGGCTGTTTTTTGCAAAAAACAGCCGGCAGTTCACTTAACCGCCGGCGATGCTTTCTCTTTATTCACTTGCAAAAATTTCGGAACGGTGCCTGTCACCTGTTCGATCTGACGATGAATTCCTCCAGTTTCGCCATTGCCGCGCCGCTGTCGATCAGCTCCTCCGCAAGCCGGACCCCGGAGCCGATATCCTCAACTCTCCCTGCCAGGCAGAAAGCCGCTCCCGCATTGATCACGACTGCATCTCTTTTCGGGCCTCTCTCCCGGCCGGATACAATCCTGCGGCAGATCTCCGCATTGTGATCCGCACTGCCTCCCAGAAGATCTTCCCTGTGACATCTTTCGAGTCCGAAATCTTCCGGCCGGATCTCAAAACACCGGATCTTTCCGCCGCAGACTTCGCACACGGCCGTCGGAGCACTCACGGATATTTCATCCAGTCTGTCTCTGCCGTATACGACCATGGCTTTTTTGACGCCCAGATTCAGCAGAGCCTCACCCAGCGGCTTTACCAGACCTTCGTCGGAAACCCCCAGAAGCAGCATGTCTGCCCCCGCCGGATTGGCCAGCGGACCGATCATATCGAAGACGGTCCTGATCCCCAGTTCTTTCCGCACGGGCGCCACATATCTCATGGCAATGTGGTAGTTCTGCGAAAAGAGGAACACGATTCCGATATCCCGGAGCAGTTCCGCCGCCCTTCTCGGTTCAAGCCTGATATTGATTCCCAGAGCCTCATACAGATCGGCGGCTCCGGATGCCGAACTCACCGCGCGCCGACCGTGCTTGGCCACCGGCACGCCGCCGGAAGCGATCACGATCGCGGAAGTAGAAGAAATATTAAACGAATTGGAATAATCACCCCCGGTGCCCACAATTTCCAGGACATCCTGATCATTCAGAAACCTGACGCAGTTTTCCCTCATGGCCTCGGCCGATCCCGCGATCTCCTCCGCCGTTTCCCCTTTCATGGCCAGTGCCGTCAGATATGCGGCTTTCTGCACTTCCGTCACTTCATTCCGCATGATCTCGCACATGACCTGCTTTGCGGTTTCATATCCTATATCCTGCCTGTCAGCCAGGCGGATCACAGCTTCCCTGATCAAACGCACCTACCTCTCATAATGATCAGTCTTCAGACATTCCGTCACCTGCACGCAGTACGATGACCGGCGTCCAGATTTCGATTTCCTGGTAGAGCTCATAGGCAAAATCCGGCGGCAGATTGACACATCCGTGTGAACCGTATTCCTTATACCACTCTCCGCCGAAATTCTCTCTCCAGGACGCATCGTGCATGCCGTAGCTTTCATAGAACGGCATCCAGTAGTTTACATGTGACTCATACCGCTGGGACGGATCGGGCGCCTGATAGGAACCCAGTATGACATCCGTCTCCTTATTGAACAGTGAAAATACACCGGAAGGAGTCCGCCTGTCATAATCCGATTCCAGACCGGTCACGCAGTCGGAATCCAGCACCAGCTTGTGATCCTCATAATAATACACGTGCTGTCCGGTCACATCCACTTCGCAGTATGTTCCGCCGAAAGTCGCATCCACGGTTTCCTTGACGGAATTCTGAAGCTCAATCTCTCCGGACTGATGATTATAGAGAGCGGACACAATCCTGTCCGTCTCGCTCTCTACATCAATTTTATATCCGTAGGGATCGCACGACAGGCGCACGGTTCCCTCCGCGGTAGACTTGAATTCCATCTTGTCTTTGGTGGAATCATATTTTTCGGCGGCGGCCGTGATCAGCTTATACGCTTCCGTATATACCTTTTCTTCACTGATATAATAGTCACCGTCGCCCTTGCTGATCCACTTCACCAGATCATCTTTGTCGAGAACGGTCGTGGAGCCGTCCTTATATTTAATTGTCAGAACCGTCGAAACAAACGCATTCAGTTCATCCGCGCATTCCTTCAGCCCCTCATTCTCCGAGTCGGCAGCGGGCGCCACGTAGGCTCCATCCACAAGGTCCAGACTCAGGCGGCTCTCACTGGCATGAACCGCCGTATCCACCGCCTGGAAGACCTTCTCTTCATCGGGCATGTTGCCTTCGTAAGCATCCGAAACCCTGTATGTCAGATCCCCGTCGAGCACGACCTGTGCACTTCTCGGCGCACTGATTGCATCAGACTGAAATTCGGGGAGTGCCTCAAGACAGGCCCGCAGCTTGTTACTGTCAAATTTGAAACTTGTGCCGACTGTATAATGAGTTTTTCTGCCGAGCATTGCCATCAGCCAGTTCAGTCTCTTCTGACCGGCCAGAAGACCGGACACCTCATTGCTGGAGACATATGTCAGATCAATATCCCGGCTCGTGATCATCTCATTTTTACCGCCGCGGAACCCGACCTCAAGCTGGTAATCCTCGACGGACTGTTTCAGAATCTCCTCCGTATCCGCAGCGGAAAGACTGCCCACAGCGAAGCCGTTCACAAACGTGTTCGGCAGGAAACGGTTCCGGTAGTTTGCAGCAATCAGGCAGTAAACGATGACGATCGCTGCCAGCACGCCGCCGGCAACCGCCAGCCTCAGCTTCCAGACCTGGAGTTTCCGGCTCTGTCCTTCTTTCGGATGCTGGCGTCTCGGTCCGTC
>CACXFM010000255.1 GCA_902766955.1 uncultured Lachnospiraceae bacterium
CGACCGGCTGCGTGGCGTTTGATGACAGTTCTTCCGCGAGGATAACGGAAGAGGGGATTTCGGAGAGGACAGGGGACGGGACGGACCTGTATTTCTTCGGTTACGGAAAGGATTATTACGGAGGCCTGAAAGCGTTTTTCGCACTGACCGGCAGGACACCTATGATCCCCCGATATGCACTCGGAAACTGGTGGAGCCGCTATCACAGGTATTCGGAGAGCAGCTATCTTCAGATGCTCGGGGATTTTGAGAAGGAACAGATTCCGCTGTCTGTGGCGGTCATCGATATGGACTGGCACATCACGGAGGTGGATTCCAAGTACGGAAACGGGTGGACCGGCTTTACATGGAATGAGGAGCTCTTTCCGGATTACCGGCGTTTCCTGAAGAGGCTGCATGAGCGCGGTCTGGCGGTGACGCTTAATCTGCATCCGGCTGACGGGATCCGCGCATTTGAAGCAATGTATCCGGAGGTGGCCGCCCGCGTCGGCATTGATCCGGAGACAGAAGAGCCCGCGGCTTTCGACCTGACGGACGATGCCTTCCGGGACGCGTATTTTGAAGAGGTGCTTCACCCCTATGAGAATGACGGGGTGAATTTCTGGTGGATTGACTGGCAGCAGGGCACGAAGGCCGGAAAGAGCAATGTGGATCCGCTGTGGCTGCTCAATCATTATCATTACCATGATCAGAAACAGGCCGGGAAGCGCGCGATGATTTTCTCCCGCTATGCAGGGCCGGGAAGCCACCGGTATCCGGTCGGATTTTCGGGCGATACCTACACGACCTGGGAGAGCCTGAATCTACAGCCATATTTTACGTCCACGGCGTCTAATATCGGCTACGGGTGGTGGAGCCACGACATCGGCGGACACATGAAGGGAGACAAGGACACGGAGCGGCTTCTGCGCTGGGTTCAGTTCGGCGTCTTCTCACCGATCATGCGGCTTCACAGTTCTTCCAATCCGTTTTTCGTGAAGGAACCCTGGAAGCTGGAGAGCCCATACCGCGAAAGGGTCGGTGAATTCATGCGCTTAAGGCACCGCCTGATCCCCTACCTCTATTCGATGTGTTATGAATGCTGGGCCGAGGGGAAGCCTCTCATACGTCCCATGTATTATGATCATCCAGGGGACGACGCGGCATATGAGACCCGCAATGAGTATTATTTCGGGTCGGAGCTGATTGTGGGAGCCATCACGGAGAGAATGGACAGAGAGCTCCGGATGGCAGGCTGCGACTGTCTGATCCCGGAGGGGAGATGGTATGATGTCTTTACCGGCCATGTGTACGAGGGGCGCGCGAGGCGCACGCTCTATCGCGGGCTGGATTCGATTCCGGTGCTCCTGAAGGCCGGCGGCATTGTGCCTCTGGCAGGGAGGGAAACCGTTCTTCAGAACGGCACGGATCTGCCGGACATCATGGATCTGTACGTCGGATACGGGGGCAGCGGCAGCTTCACGCTGTTTGAGGATGACGGTATTTCAGACGCCTACGAGAGCGGCGAAGGCAGTTTTGTGAAGCTGGAAGCGCATTTTGATGAGGAACGCGGGGAAATGCGCATGACGATCGGCGCCGCGGTCAATGGCAGCGGCCTGGTTCCGCCCAGGCGGAAGTGGAGAGTGCATCTCCTGGGCGCTGTGTCCGGAGCGGGGATGACGGATCAGGAGATTGAGCTGTCTGCTGAGGAGAGCGGCGAGGTTCTTTTCGCAGATCTCCGGCCGGCTGTCAATGATGAGGAGAAAGAGCTTTTTGACCTTCTGGAGAATGCGTGGATCAGCATGAATCTGAAAGAAGAAATCTTCGGCATTTATAAACGGTTTCAGGGTGACAGGGATGTCTGTATCCGGAGGCTGAAAGAGATGAGGATGCCGGTGATGCTGAAGGATGCGGTCATGGAGATTTTCAGTGACGGGGAATGAAGCGGGCGGAAGCTACGTTCGTAAAAAGTGAATTGTGAAGTGCTCAGCTTCTTATTAGTTGGAGTAAAAAGGCGTTGTCCATTCAGCAGGATCATCTGCGATGTGCAACGCCTTTTTTAAATTCTGTTATGCAACACTTAACGTTTTTGCGTATTTGAATTGGATGATATCATGAGGCGCAGTTTCTGTGTAAGCATCCTCGTTATGCATCATTTCGACGATTTCATTCTTAGAAAGCTTGCCAAAGCGCTGGATGACAGCATCCAGGATTTCCATGTCTTCGATGGCAAGATGCGTATACTTTGTATCCTCTGAAGGAAGGAATCTATAACCTGTGCCATCTCCCATCTCAACCTCCTCATAGTGTATCGTGCTGAGGTCGATAATGGATTCATATGCTACCGGAACGGCTCCCATGGGAAGAGCGCGATATGTCATTCCAGAGATTGCATGTCCGCGCCGCTTATAAGAAAGCGCATCGCCATACCATAGAAGCTTCATGAGTTTCACAAGATACAAGCTTGTTACCTGGGCAGAGTTTGCAAAATAGCGGATCATATCTGCCACGACATCCAATGACAGCTCTCTGCCGCCGTTTGCTTCCGGGTTGTGGAGGAAGCGTGCATAGCTGGCCATGATGGCACTTTTGAGGTATCGATCGTGATCTTGCTCAAACAAGGAGGTTCCGGCTTCGAAGTACTTCTCATAGGAAGCGGGGGACAGGGATTTTTTTTCTGCTTTTAACAGTTGGAGGAACCACTCGGGATCAGCTGCAAGCTTTCGGAGAATAGTATCATGCGCTATGTCCTGCACTTGATGACTTTCGTAGCGCGTTATTGTTTTTCTGCCCCAGCCCAGTAGAAGACACAAGTCACTCTGACTGATGCCATAGCGGGCGCGAATAGTCGAAATCTGTTGTGAGGTGAGCAGACCTGTCTTCTCACGGTATGCATTTTTCATGGCGATATCATTTGCTGAGATCTGTTGTTCATCCGCATAGGTTTCATCTGTGCCGGAACAATAGAAATATTCGGCGTTATATTCAACCGGTACTTTTTTAAAGACGTTATTCTCTATGACGGTAATTGTCTGCATTTCATGTTCTTCCATGCAGCATGGGCATCTTTTCATAAATTCACACATCCTTTCTACTTCTTGTAAGGGAACATCCCGGGAGTAAAGGGGATTTCAGCGTAATGGAAAGACATAACAAAGGTTGTGTGATTCCCGTATTCCGAGAGTAATTCTACCCGTATCTTTATGTAGACATCGCCTTTCCCATTATAGGCTTTACCAAACTCCCGCATTTCACTCTTTTTTGAAAAACGCAGATCCTTGACAGTTTGCATATATTCCTCAATGGTTAAGGTTTGTAATTCTCTTTTCAAAGCATCGACAGGGTTCTCATTCGGAAAGAGATCTGCGACGGTGAAACGATTGGTGTATCTTACATCCCTGTTCTGATCGACCTGCCGTTCGGCTTGGAATGACACTTGTGCACCGTGGTTCAGTGCATAACGGAGGTCCTGTAGATAGGCTTTCACTTCTATTTCAGATTCGATTCTTGTTCTTGTGTCGGCCAAAGAAGCTACCTCTACTTTTGATGTGGTATCAACTGATACCAATATAACATCCGGGACTCGTATAGTCAAGGGACATACATCGGGATTAAATTTATTGCCCGGAAGAGGAGAGGTTGGACAATGTAAATGCCCCGGCAAAAACCGGGGCATCTGCTGTCTATATAGTATTTATAACAGGACGTGTTACCTGTTTTCAGTTTTTTGTTACGGTGAGATTGATCTCCATCGTATTCGCGTCTGTATACAGTTCCGTGTTTCCTTCTGCCGTATAGCCTTCCGGAACGACCAGAACCTGTACGTGATATTTGCCCGGCTCCTCTTTGATGAGGATCTGGCCGTTTTCATCTGTGTGCTCCATTCTGCACTTGTCCTCAGCGCAGAAGTTGACGTATGCGTCTTTTACCGGGTCGCCGTTCTGATCTTTTACCGTGATCTTGTAACCGTCTGCAGCCGGCGCCTCTGCTGCCTGTTCTGCCGGGGCTTCAGCGGGAGCGCTTTCTGCTGCGGATGCATTTCCCATCTCTGCCAGATACTGCTGCATGATGACATCGAACTGATTGCATTCCTTAAAGCCGCCCTGGTAGCTGTCAGCCGTAATCGTATCCAGAACTTTTCCGAAGGCCTTTTCATCGCCAATGCTGTAATCCTGATAGAACACGATTTCTCCGAGCTTATCGACTACGATCGTGCACGGGAAGCCTGCAAACGGGGTGAATTTCGCGACCTTTCCGCCATCGTCGATTGCCATCGGCATATCTGCGCTCCAGTCCGCTTTCACCCGGGCGATATCTTCTGCGGTGTCGTCGGGCGCCGGATCAAGTCCGATGAAGGCGACCTTGTCGCTGTATTCATTAAGCAGCGCGTTGAAAGCCGGAATCTCACCCTCGCAGGCGCCGCACTGTTGCATGAAGTAGTTGATGACCACGGCGTCTTTGTCCTTCAGTGTTTCGGAGAGTGTGAATTTTTCTCCGTCCGTTGTTGTGACCGTGAAATCCGGATGTTTTTCGCCCATGGGGATGGCCGGGATGTTTGTTTCGTCTGCTGCGCTGACGGTCTGTGCCGAAGCAAATACTGGTGCCGTGCAGAGTGTTGCTGCGAGAATTGCTGCGATTGCTATTTTCTTCATGGTTTTATACCTCTTATGCTAAATTTTGATTTTATCTTTATTCTGATTTTATCTTGCCGGGAATTTTTGTTCCCTTGCGTTTCCTTCTTTATATACACGGAGGCAAAAAAATATCCACGCGAAAATGTAAGCGGGTTCGGTCTGGGGTCGGTCTGGTTCAGTCTGGCTCCCCGGGTTTTATGGTCAGTTTGATAAAGTGGAAGAACGTTTGGGCTTTATATTGTATTAATTCCGAGGCGCGCATATAATTGTTCTGTAAAGTGTTTTTCCGCAAGATTGATTTTCTGAAATAATGAGGGAGGAGCGTACATGAAGAGAGTAAGCCGTTTTTTGAAATTTGCTGTCGCCTCACTGCTTGTAGTTCTTGCATTAAGCTTTGCAGTCCAGGCAAAAGCCGCGGTACGGGCAGACTTAAAGAATTACAGTGTCTACAGCAGGACCTCTATGACAAAGCTTGCTAAAAAACTGGGACTTCGGAAGTCGCCCGCAAAATATTACTCCTGGTGCTACAGAGGTAAAGCCCGGCAGGTGACAATAGCAATGAACAGTTTCAGTGTCAGCTATCCGAAAAAATATGTATACATTAATAATAAAGGTTCCAAACGCCTTTTGATCTGCGGAGTCAAAATGGGTGATCCGATATCCGTTGTCAAAACGAAAATGAGAAGAGCCGGCTATTCCGGAAACGGCAAGACGTTCGGAGTATTTTATGACGGGTTCACCATGAAATACAATTCCAGAGGAAGGCTGAAGGAATGGACATACAGGCTGTATCCGACAAGCTGATCAGCGCGAAATAGAGCCGCTTAAGCGGCTCTTTTATTATTTACATACATCTACCCATCCCCGGGCGTCCACTAACTTTTCGAGTTCTTCCGTCGTCAGCCGCACGGCACTGTTCGCATTGCCCGCAGCCGGATAGATCACGTCCCATTTCCGCAGGCTCTCATCGAGATAGATTTCGACATTGTCCTTCACGCCGAACGGGCAGACCCCGCCGGCTTCATGCCCGATCATTTCCTCAACATTTTCGCGCGGAATCATCTTTGCTTTCTTGCCGAACGTGTCTTTATATTTTCGGTTATCGACTCTGGCCATCCCCTCGGCCAGTATGAGAATCGGCCTCTCATCAATCATAAAAGACAGCGACTTGCAGATCCTGCCGGGCTCGACCCCGATCGCGGCAGCCGCAAGCTCAACGGTTGCAGTGGAAGCCTCCGGCTCGATCAGCCGGTCGAGACAGCCTTTTGTTTCCAGGTATTTCTTTGCTTTCTCCAGAGACATGTATATCCCTCCTAAAAAACACCGGGCATCTGTATGACACCGGTTTATTACCCCCACATTATAGCTTATTGTGAATCTGCGGGACAACAGAATCTGCAGCATGGTATAATGAGGAAACAGTGACACGATACCTGAATCTTTAAGGAGGAGGAGTCTTATGAAATCACAGGTTGTCTCAAATAAGAAGTATTTTCTGATCTGCACACTTCTGCTTTCTCTTATGCTGGCTGTTTTTTCACCTATGTTTTTGAAGAGTGTGCACGCAGAGACGCTGGCTCAGAAAAACAAAAAAGCGCACACGCTTTATATCAGGAAAGCCCGTTCTCTGAAAGGAGTGTATAAATTCATGGATCTGACGAATGACGGGATCCATGAAGGCCTGATAGAATATCATCCGAGTAACTCGGGGAGCGGACATTACTTACTTGTGTATACATATCAGAATGGCAGCATCAGGCAGCTTCTGAAATTCGGAGAATACGGGTTATATAAGGTTGCAGCCTTTAAATACGCAAAAGCGTTTGTACTTGCCGGTGCGGGACATGGGGGAGAATGGATTGCCAACTTCCGGTACAGTAATGGCCAGTTTATCCAGGTCTGCGAAAAAACCAGAAGGTCAATC
>CACXFM010000256.1 GCA_902766955.1 uncultured Lachnospiraceae bacterium
TGCTCCGTGGCTTTAATAAAACTCTGACGAAATTGGATTCCATTCATCCAGGTAGAGGCTGTAATTCATGGTCCCGCATTCCGGGCATTTCACATCTGTTGTTCCCACACGAATCACCTCCCATCCATCTTCATCACAGAGCCTTGATGACGTGCTTGGCCACGCCTTGAACCGTCAACTCACCCACCAGGATCCTCTTGCCGGGATATACCGCTTCATTGGCGTATTTGAGGATCACTTTCTTTGTTCTCTTATCGATGCCGCCATAGACCTTCAGCGTGTTCTCGCTGTTCTCGTCGAGGGCGACAACGATATCACCAACCTCGCAGTCCGGCTGCTTCCGGATCAGGACCAGATCCCCATCACAGATGTCTTCATCCTCCATAGAGTCTCCGGATGCACGGAGGAGATAGAACTCGCCTTTGCCAAAAATAGCTTCCGGAAGGCTGACGTACATCTCGACCTCGGCCTCCTCGGTCTCCGGATCGCCGCAACGAATGCTGCCGACAAGAGGAGCGGAGAAATAGCCTGTAGGCGTCTTGTTGATCTTGGGAAGATCTGTGATCTCGCCGTTCTCATACGACAGCATCCCTCGTTTATCCATCTCCACAAGATATTTATATCCGGCTGCAGGAGAGAGTCCGACCGCCGAGGCACTTTCCCGTGTAGTAGGCGTTGAATGATGCTGCCTGTAATAATCTCCGATATAGTTACTGATTTGCCCCATGAGCTCTGTGCTCTTGCTGCGCATATTCAATACCTCATTTCCTGATTTATTGGAAGCGGATTGCTTGCGATAGCCATTATACACAGAAAATCGGAAAACGCAATAGGTTACAAAGCAGTTTCAGAGCCGGAAAGTCATGTTGACGGTTTCAGCCGTCAACATAAAGAAAAGAGGTCGAAGAGAACACTCTCTTCGACCTCATCAGATCTCTCAAAACAGCTTTCATCAATCACTTTATCATTTCTATATCCTTAAACGCTTTATCAATTCTTTCGATAGTATATCGCAAACAGAATCGCTGCTGACAGAATCAGGACACTGGCACCCAGCATGATCCAGACATTGCCGTCAAGTTCATTCAGTGAGACGAAGCCGCCGGATGTTGATTCCGAATCATTTTCGACGGAGAATTCCTCCGGCATGAAGCCATTCATATCTTCTCTGTTTCCATCCGCCTGAGACTGATGACCGTGTCCGGTTCTTTTTCCTTCCCTTCCGCTGTTGTCAGAAGAAACGCCGGATTCGCTTTCTGATTGATCTGCCGGGTCAAAGCGATCACCGCCATTTTGCTGCGGCGGCATTCCCATCTCACCGTCCGGCGGAGTCGGCCGCTCCGAATCGGACTCGCTGTCATGAGCGGGGAATGTGCCGTTTTCCGTACCTTCCATCTCCCCGGGCTGCATTTCTCCCATACCGCCCGGCTGCATATTGTTCGAGCCGCCCGGCTGCATTTCTCCCATGCCGCCCGAACTTCCTGCGGACACGGCTGTTGACTCAAGTGTGAGTTCGGCACTGTCCTCACCGCAAGCAACAGTATACGTCTCTCCGACAGTCAGCGCCGGTGCGCTGAAGGCTATCGAAGAATAGTTGCACTCGGGAGTGCAGGAGAGGATCTCTTCTCCATCCGTATTCAGAACGCAAAACCGGGTGCCGGCCTGCACGGTTGAACTCAGGTTATAGAGTACCGCACACTGCGTACAGGCGGAGCTGAACTCTTCGGACATACTGGACCCGCCGAAAGCCAGGATGGTACCGCCTGTGACGATACATTCACCTCCGCTTTCACTGCCATAGTCGATGGCGCAGTTGCTGCCATCGCCCGGCAGGCTGATAAGGATCGTCCCGCCGTCTATATAGATGCTTCCGTTAGAGTCAAGCCCGTCTGCGTCTCGTCCGGTCTGGTTGATGATCGTCAGCGTGCCTCCGCTGATCCGGATATAAGTCTCTTCCTGATCGGAAGAACTTCCGTCTGCTGCCTGGGCCGTTTCTTCGGACATTTGAGGCATATTACCGGAGGGCATAGAGGGCGTTTCTCCGGACATAGAAGGCATTTCACCATCCGGGGAGTCCGGCATTGCCGGTACCTCTGCATCAGAAGAGTCGGAGGACGAGAGATCTTCACTGCTGCCTTCGCCCGGACCGCCCATCGCACCGGGTGCTGCACCTCCGCCTCCCATTCCGCCGAATCCCATCGCAGAGCTGCCGCCGTTGGCATTCAGGCCGTCATCGCTGGGATAGATCGTGATGTCGCCTCCGGCGATATCGATCGTGATCGCTTCAAGACCTTCGTAACAGGAATTGATGAGTATGGTCCCGCTTTCAACGTACAGTTCATCGTCACTGTGAACAGCATCATCTCCCGCATCGATGATCAGAGACGCCCCGGTAAAACGGAAGCTGTCATTGACATGGATACCGTCCTGCGGCGCATCGATCGTGATGTTTCCTCCGCTGATGACAAGCGAGTCATTCACATCGATGCCGTGCTTGTACCCTGCTGTAATCGTCAGGCTGCCGCTTCCGTTGACGGTCAGATCGTCATGTGAGAAGATCGCGCCGCCGGTGTTGTCAGAAAGCGCATCCTCCGAGTAGCTGCTTCCGCTGGTAAAAGAATTTTCCGTACCTTCCGCCAGGGTCAGGAACACCTTATCCGCCTGGTCGATCTGCAGGCAGGCGTCATCGGAACAGCTGACCGTCACGCCGTTTAAGCGTATCCAGATCTTCGAGGAGTCATAAGCATCTACAATGATGCTTCCATTCTCCAGTGTACCGGAAAGCACGTACCAGCCACCGTTTGAGATCACAAGATCCCCGTTCAGGAAGTACGCTCCGTTACCGTCGATTTTTCCTCCGGAGCCATCGAGGGTGATATAGGTCGTATATGCATTATCAGCCCAGTCTCCGTCCAGATCATTTGCCGTGAAATACGTGCTGCCGCTGTAGCCTTCAGCATCTTCATCGGCAATGACCCTGATTCCCAGCTTTTCACCGTTCATGAATGCCACGGTCAGGAGAAGCGTCAGCACAAGCACGACAATGCAGATTCTGTCGATATTTCTGTGCGTAGACACGTTTTCTCCTCCTTATCCCATGTAGTCGCCGTTATAGCTTACCAGTACCGCGTTTTGCACGCCGGGCAGATCTGCCAGTGCGTTGATAAAGTCTGTGTTGTCGTCTTTCAGCCGGACTTCCACGTTAAGCTCCACGCTGCCCTTTCGTGCGGTCTTGCTCTTGACAGTACATTTCTTCGTGTTCTGGCCGAGGTATTCTGTCGCGGCCTTCTCGCTTTCACTTCCCTCGCAGGAGAGGACGACGATATAAGGATTGGAGCTGTCCTTGCGGTTGGCAAACACCAGCAGGATGATGCCGATCACAACACTGCCGAACACCGCCAGCGGGATCAGCCCGGCTGCCAGCACGATACCGACTGCAATGGCCCAGAAGAGAAAGGCGATATCCATCGGTTCCTTGATCGCTGTACGGAATCGGACGATAGATAAGGCGCCGACCATACCAAGTGAAAGAACGACGTTGCTCGTTACTGCCAGGATGACAAGGGTCGTGATCATCGTCAGAGCAATCAGCGTGACGCCAAAGGAAGAGGAGTACATCACCCCCGCATAGGTCTTCTTGTAAATGAAGAAGATAAACAGGCCGACGCCGAAGGCCAGCACCAGGGCAAGCGCCATATCCAGAAGGCTCACGCTGGTTACGTTTTCAAGAAAGCTTGACTTAAAGATATCAGTGAATGACATGGTATGATCTCCTTTCTAATTCAGCCGTAGACACGGCATTGTGCATATTTGGAAAAAGAACCGACGCGGCGGTCCGGTACGGAAACCGCGTCCCGGATGATGGACGGCAGGAATTCGTCCCATTTAACCTCAACGAGAAGCGGTGCGTCTCCTGCAGGAATGGTCACCGCTTCCGGATCCAGAAGATCCGTACAGCAAAGACCGGTGCGGATATCATAGTCCAGGGTAACCCGCACGTTTCCCGGCCGGAAGATGAACGGCTCCCTGGTGTAATCCACAAGTGTCTTCGGGCGCATTCCCTGATACCGCATCTTGCAGTACAATTCCTGAACGAGCGGACGGGCAGAGCCAAGCATCCAGTCCAGATCGCCATCAACGATTTTCTGCGCTTCTTCTGCGGTCAGACTTGCGGAATACTTGGTCCCAAGCCCGTTCCGTTTGCTTTTTTTCTCAAGGTGAATTACAGAAGGATCACAGTTATATAATCGAATCCGGAATTTCTCCCTCATATTGACACCGTCAATCTTCTCACGCAGCGCCTTGTCATCAAGGTTGTCAAAGTACAGGCTGCGGATCTGATACTTCCCGTCAATAGCGTGCGGATCGCTCTCCATGATGGCCCGAAGCCGCTGACGCAGTATCAGAAGATCCCCGATATTCAGGACATGTTTCCATTCATGTCTGTATTGCGGAGCCATAAATATACCTCCCTTGCATTTGATGGTCTCATAGTAAGGGAGGTAGATTGAAACAAGATTGAAGTTTTCTTATTTTTTTATCGGAATCGCCGCCGTGAACCGGACCTTGCCGTCCTGGCAGGAAACATGGATGCTTCCGCTGTGCTTTTCCACGACTGCCTTCGCGATGGAGAGCCCCAGGCCGTAATGCTGACCCTCGTTACTTCTGGCTTCATCGATCCGGTAGAAACGGTCGAAAAGCTGTTTCTGCTTCTCATCCGGGATCGCATCTCCTTCATTGATCACGCTGAGCACTGCCGTATGACCCTGTGCTTTAAGCGAGAGCCCGATTTCAGATCCAGTAGAATGACGGATCGCATTATCCAGAAGGATGGAAACCAGCTGTGTGAGCTGCGACGGATTGCCTGTAAGCAGGACACCTTCCTCAATATCGGACTGCAGCGCTTTTCCCTGATCAAAAGCAAGGCTCTCAAAGGCAAGCGCTTCGCCGGTCACAATGCGGGAGAAGTCCACCTGTTCCATGGGGACTTCCGTATTTTCAGCCCGGGAAAGATCCAGCAGCTGTTTTACAAGACCGCCCATACACTCATTTTCATACTGGATATTGGAAAGCCACTCATTACCGCCGATCTCACGTGACAGCATTTCCGCGTTGGCGCTGATCACTGCCACCGGCGTTTTCAATTCATGGCTCGCATCGGATATGAATTGCTTTTGCTGCCGGTCATTCTCCTCCAATGGACGGATGATCTGCCGGGAAAGATACAGGGAAATGAAGAACAACAGAACAAGGGCAGCGCTTCCTACAATAAGGACGTTGTGCATAACCGATCTCAATCGGGATCTGAGTGGAGCGCTTGACTCCTTCCGGGTTAAGATTGGCCCCGTTCAGGATCAGCCGATCCACTCTGTCAGGGTATTTCATAGCAAAGACCATCGCGATATTCCCGCCGTCCGAGAAACCGAGCAGATGAGCCTTTTCAATACGATGGCCATTCATGAAGCACAGCAGGTCATCAGCAAATTGGCGTATCGTAAAGGGCTTGTCGCCTCTGGGCGTTTTCCCATGGCCACGGGTATCAATCGCATACACATGATACCGCTCGGCAAATACATTGATCTGTCCCTTGAAGTATTCGCAGTTCTCTCCATTTCCATGGAGAAGAATAAACGGATCCCCGTCACCTTTTTCTATGTAATAGTGCTCAATATTCATAGCTTCTCTTTTTTCGCTGATTTCTTTACCTCCTCATGATAGAAGTAGTTTAGGACTACAGGAGGATCTCCAAAGGCCGAGCGGTGCTGATCGTCATCCCGCAGATAGGGCATGTTTTCACGAGCAGTGTATTCCCGCATTTTCTGATCCAGCGCCGTCCAGTATTCGCGGCTCTTTTTGCTGTAGATCTCATGATAAAGTTCATCCAGTTCAGGATGTTTCTCATGAATCCAGCTTATGATCCTCGCACCGTAACAGGAAGCTTTTCTCGCTCCTATATAAAAAAGGACTGATCATCCTGCTGATGCGTGCTTTTGAGATCCTTGTTCCCGGCGGTGAGGTTCCTGACAAGAACATGTCCTATCTTATGTCCTTCTTCACTTACGGCTACTTTGGCATCATCTATCAATGGATCAAATACGATTTCGATGAAACTCCGGAACAAATCAAGAACCATATCAACAGAGCCATTCTATCTGCAGCAAGCAAATAGAGTACTGAGGCAGCACCTCCGAGCCATTATGGTCCAGAGGTGTTTTTGTCATTATGCCGCTCCCCGCCGCCGATGATGGCAGCGTGGGAGCCTTAATGATTCCACTACTGTTTCGATTTTTTTAATACAATGATTGTACTAAAGCCTTGAGAATCATTGTTGGAAAACAA
>CACXFM010000257.1 GCA_902766955.1 uncultured Lachnospiraceae bacterium
CGACGGCCATCCGGCGGAGATCATGGATATGAGCTTTGCGGTACAGGCGCTGGCGGCGGAGTATCTCGTGAAGCACAGAGGCGATAAGCTGCCGATGATCAACCGCGTCCCCGCTGAGATCGACAGTGAGATTGCCGAGAGAAAACTCAGATTCCTCGGCATGGAGATTGACAGGCTGACACCGGAACAGGATGCTTACCTGCACAGTTTCAATGTGTGACCTGGGAAAGCTCTCCGGCAACGGGACATCGAATGAATCCGTGACAAATACAGAAAAAGAAGGGAAACCCCTCCTTTTTCTGTATTTGTCTCTTATGACATATCCTGCCTCAGTCTTTAACCTGTACCCACGTTCCCTTTTCGGAGGATTCCTTGACAGCGTCGCAGACTCTTTCAACTCTGTACCCTACCTGGAAGTTGGTCGTAGGCTGATATCCTTCGGCGACGGCTTTGATAAACTCATACATTTCGATGGCTTTCAGTTCGCCATAACCGATGTTCATGCCGGGAATATTCCATGTTACGTCTCCGTGCGGTGAAGCGGGACCTGTATAAATTGTCTTGAAACCTCTCCTGTCGTCCGGATCATTTGCAAGGCAGACATTCAGCTCATTTAGCTTTTCATAATTGAAAGTAAGGCTTCCCATTGTGCCGTGGACTTCAAAGGTGATGAAGTTGTTGCGACCCCAGGCATTTCTGGTTGCTTCGATGCTGCCGACGGCTCCATTTTTGAATTTCACAAGGAAGCTGTCCTCATCATCTACGTCAACGGCCTTTTTCACGGCGTTTTCCTTAATTTTGACCGTGCCGAGCAGATCGACACCGCCTTCCTGAACAGGACGCTCCTTAATATAAGTCTTCATCATACCGACGACCTGGTCAATATCGCCGCCGAGATACTGAGCGATATCGATGACATGGGATGCGATATCCCCGAGAGTTCCGGCACCGGCGATTGATTTCTGGAATCTCCAGGAGAGAGGAGAATTCGGATCCGCTGACCAGCTTTGCAGATATGTGCAGCGGATGTTGAGAATGTCGCCGATCAGGCCTTCGTCGATGAATTTCTTTGCGAGGTCAACAGCGGGAACTCTTCTGTACTGATAGGCGTTCATACTGATGATGCCCTTGTCTGCAGTTTCAGCAGCAGCTTCAGCCATTGCTTTTGCGTCTTCGAGCGTGGAGGCAATCGGCTTCTCGCAGAGCACATGCTTGCCTGCTTTCAGTGCGGCGATCGCGATTTCCGCATGCTTATTGTTGGGAGTGCAGATGCTGACAACATCGATTTCGGGATCATTTACAACGTCATGCCAGTCAGTGCAGCATTTTTCAAAACCGAAGCGCTCTTTTGCCTCCGATGCGATCTCGGGAACAATGTCACAGACGGTCTTTAGAACCGGCATTGCCGGAGCAGGCCAGAACAGCTTGGGCATATTTGAATATCCGATCACATGGGCTTTTCCCATAAATCCGGCGCCGACCAGTGCAATATTTAATTTCTTCATTTTTTATTCCTCCTGTATAAATAAATGATTTGGTATCTATTCGTTTGATTGTCGTGTCAGTTCTTCTTCTTTTTCTGTGCTATATTGCTGACTGCAACGGAGAGTACGATGATGGCTCCCTTGACAACGGTCTGCTGTGCACTGCTCAGGTTTGCGAGGATCAGTGCATTGTTGATCATGCCCATCAGGATGGATCCGAAAAGTGCACCTATGACAGAACCTGTACCTCCTGACATGGATGTTCCGCCGATGACGACTGCCGCGATCACTGACATTTCATCACCGTCGCCGTAGGAATACCTTCCCGCCTGCAGTCTTCCGGCGTACAGAATGCCGCCGAAGGCTGCGAAAGCGCCCGACATGATAAAGGCGGTGATCTTTACTTTCATAGTGTTGATTCCGCTGTAGCCTGCAGATGTTTCATTGCCGCCCGTCGCGAGAATGTGGCGTCCGAAAGGGGTCTTATTGAATAAGATAATTCCGATGATATAGAAGAGGATTGTCCAGATGACCAGCACCGGTACCGGGCCCACGCTGCCGATTCCGAAAATTTGGCAGAATGTCTCGTTGGAGATCGGAACGGCGGCTGTATCGGTGATCCACATGGCGCTTCCTCGGATCATCTGCATCATGCCCATGGTGGCCAGGAAAGCGGGAAGTCCGAACCTTGTTACAAGAACGCCGTTTACGAGTCCGATCAATGCTCCGAACACCACTCCGACCGCAAGTGCAAGGATGATGGAGTTCGTTTTTTCAAGAATGAGAGAGACAATCATTGCCGTCATTGCTGCCACAGCGCCGACAGTCAGGTCGATCTGACCGGCTGCCATAACAAATGTTCCCGCTACTGCGATGATCGAAATGACTGCGGTCTGTCTCAGAATATTGATGAGGTTATTTGCATTTAAGAATCCTTTGCTGCCCAGTGCGATTGCAAATACGATGAATACTCCGACAAAGATGAAGTAGACCATATATTTATCCCACTGGATTTCTTTTTTATTTGTCCTGCTGGATGGCATACTGAAGTTCCTCCTCTGCTTTGATATCCTTTCTGGATAAAGATCTGATAATCCGGCCGTCATATAACACGATGATTCTGTCACAAATCGCCATGAGCTCCGTCAGTTCCGACGAGACGAAAAGAACGCCTTTTCCTTCGTCCGCAACACGTCTGATTAATTCAATGATTTCCGCTTTTGCTCCGATATCGACACCTGCGGTCGGTTCGTCGAGCATTATGATTTCCGGCTGCATATTGAGCCATTTCGCGACAACGATTTTCTGCTGATTGCCTCCCGACAGCAGGTTGATCCTTTTGTGAATGCCGTCGGTTACCACGCCGAGATTTCTGACGTTTTCTTCCACCATATGATCTGCTGTCTTCTCGTCAACGAGTATGCCTCTGGTCAGCTTCGTGATCTTCGGAAGAATCGCGTTCTCTTTTACACTGTGAATCAGTACCAGACCCTGCTTCCTTCTGTCTTCGGGGATCAGCGCAAAACCGGACTTTATGGAATCTCTCGTGTTTCTGATGGAAACCGGGGCTCCGTTAATTTTGACTGTTCCCCCCAGCATTTTTCTGATTCCGAAAAGCGTCTCCAGGATTTCTGTCCTGCCGCTTCCCATCAGACCCGCAAACCCAAGAATTTCTCCCGGCTTTAAAGAAAAGGAAATATCTGTCAGCTTGTCATTGATCTTCATATGCTCCACTGTCAGAAGATCCGGGGCTTCTTTGTTGTACTCGCGTTCCACCCAATGGAACCGGTTGCCTCTGTTGTCTCCCAGCATGTGCATGATAATTTTATCCAGATCGATATCTTTCACCGATCCCGTATGTGCGATGACTCCGTCTCTGAGGATTGTGATAGAGTCGGCGATCTTCAGTATTTCATTCATCCGGTGAGAGATATAGACCATAGAGACGCCTTTTTCTTTCAGATCGGCGATGAGTTTGAAAAGATGCTCTGTCTCGGAATCCGAGAGAGAGGCGGTCGGCTCATCAAGGACCAGTATTTTGGCATTCTTTGAAACTGCTTTGGCAATTTCGACCATTTGGCTCATCCCAACGCTCAGGGAACTGACGACGGTTCCTGGGTCAACGTTGATTCCCAGATTATCCAGGACCTCTTTTGCGCGTCTGTTCATGTATGCCGTATCCCGGAGTCCGTTCTTTGTGACCTCCTCGCCGAGAAAGATATTCTCGGCGACGCTCATTGTCTGGATCAGGGATAACTCCTGGAAAATCATGGCGATTCCGTATTTCCCGGCATCGTGTATGCTCTGGATCGATACTGCTTCACCATTTATCAGGATATCCCCGGCATCCTTGCTGTACACGCCGGTCATAATTTTCATCAATGTTGATTTTCCGGCTCCGTTACCCCCGACGAGAGCATGTACTTCCCCTGCTTTCAGTGAAAAGTCCACTCCTTTCAGAACAGGCACTGCAAAGGCCTTCTCGATGCCTTTCATTTCCAATACGAATTCGCTCATGATTTTCACCTATTCTTTCCTGCTGATACTGTGAAAAGTCTCCCGTTTTTATTCAGTAAGAGCATTCTTGACTGCATCCGGAGCCTCTGTATGATAGACCTCTTCATATGCTTCCAGAAGATTGTCCTTTTCAACTCTCTTGGCAGGAACGGCGACATATGCGGGAGCTTCTTTGCCGAGAAGAGCATAGGCACAAAGGGTTGCCTCGGCAACGCCCTGGTCATACGGCAGCTGAGCGCCGAGCCCGAGGACATTTCCTCCCGCAATTTCCTTGGCAATATTATTTCCAAGATCGATTGTGCTCAGATAAATATCATTTCTTCCGGCTGCACGGAGAGCGGACAGGACGCCCTCACAGGGGATATCCCAGTGTGCAAAGATGGCCTGCACGTCCGGATGCTGGGTAATCATCGCGTCCGCGACCACATCACATCCGTTTTCGTCCTGGAATCCGAGTTTGGAAACAATCTCGATATCCGGATACTTTTCGGCCATTTCCTTTTCGAAGGCCTCCAGTCTCTGATTTGTCACGAAGAAATCCACATCGTAATGAACAATGCCGATTTTTCCTTTTCCTTCGAGCGCTTCTCCTATCAGATCCGCGGCGATGACACCGTTTCCGTAATTGTCGGCGGATACGCAGCTCACATAGTTCTCGCCTGCTGTAAAGTTTTTGGGCACATTGTCCATAAATACGATTTTCGTCCCGGTCTCTGCAACTCTTTTGTAGGCATCTGCGGTAGAAGTGGCATCTGTCGGAATGGAAACCAGAACATCGGGCTGTTTGGCCATAATCGTTTCCAGGTCGGAAACCTGCTTCTCAGCCGAGAAATTCGCATCTGTCACAGCCGTGATTTCAATGCCGAGCTTTTCAAACGTATCACTCAGACCTTTCTGCTGTGCGCTGGACCAGTCATTGCCGCCATAGTGGAAGCTGATCGCTGCCGTATAGTTTCCGGCCTTGACCTGTTCGATTTCCTCATCTGTCAGAGAGAGTTCTGTTGCCGGTGTGGCGGTCTCGCCGTTCGGGCCGGTAGAAAGAATTTCATCATCAGCCAACACTGCCGCGGAGGAAAGTGAGGTGAGCATCATTACTGCAAGCATACCTGCGATCATTTTTTTCATAGTATTTCTCCTCTTATTTCTTTGATATCTGATTGACTATTTATACTGTTTTTGAATGCGGATCAGTCTGTATTCAGATCAGTTTTCCGGTCAGATAGTTGTAGGAGGTTCTGCAGGCTTCCGCCGGATCTCCTGCATAACCGTCGCATTCGACGAGGTAATCTCCCGTATAGCCTTTTTCTTTCAGGAAATTGATAACACCTTCTACGTCAACACTGCCTGTGCCGAGCGGGGCAAACCCGTGATCATCAAGATCTTTCAGATGCACGAAGGAAATGCGGTCATAGTATTTCCTGACGATTGCCAGGGGATCTCCGCCGCCCGCTGCCAGATGAGCCAGGTCCGGGCAGATTTTGATGTCGCTTGCTTCAAACAGTCTGTCTACCTGATCCGGTTTCTCGGCCATGGATCCGAGATGCGGGTGGTAGCTTGCTTCGATTCCGTGTGATGCGAAAATTTTCCCGGCTTCCTTCAGGCCTTCAGCCAGAAGTCTGTAATCGTCATCCCGGATACCGTCCGCTCTGATGGCGCCGCCGCAGAAACAGACGTAAGAGACGCCGACTTTTTCGCCTGCGGCTGCGACTGCCTCCATATGTGCCATTTCATCCTTCAGCGCATCTTTATAGATGAAGTTGGCTCCGGAGCACACGCTCATCATTCCGGCGTTGTATCTGGCAAGCATGTCCCTGAGGACTTCGATATCGCCGGCGTATTTTGTGAGATTGCCTTCCAACACTTCAATGTATCTGAAGCCGGCGTCCGTTATGCTCTTCAGAGCCGCTTCGTCATCACACATTGTCAGGTAACGGATATCCTTTACGCTGGTAACGCCGCCGCCATCTCCAACCAGCGGACCGAAACCGTTTGTCATATGTCCTAGTTTCATTTGTCATCATCCTCCTGTAAGAAAGAAGTGAATAGTTGCTTTAAATTTGCGCAAATTTTATTTTCTGGTCATATATTAACACCTGCTGAGGAGGCTGTCAACCATAAAGCGAAATATTTGCGCAAAATTTTCTTGACATTTTTCTATTTCTTTTTTATAACTGAAGTGTACTAAGAAAAACGGGCAAGGAAGCGAGCTGTTTGATGAGCAAAAAAGAAGAGCCGCAAGAAAAAACAGGAAAATTTTTATCAGAGGAGGTTGTCAAGATGAAGAAACTCAATGTCGGACTTATAGGGGCTGGATTCATGGCCAAGGCGCATTCGATTGCATATGCCGGGATGCCGATGTTTTTCTGGCCGGCCCCCGCTATTCCCGTCAAGAAAAAACTGGTCGATATCAATCCGGCTGCTGCCGAGGATTCGGCTGCGAAACTTGGTTTTGAATCGTGGGGGACGGACTGGCACGAGATTGTGGATGATCCGGAAATTGACATAGTTGATATCTGTACTCCCAATAATGTCCATGCCGAGATCGCCATTGCCGCCGCAAAAGCGGGAAAGCATATTCTGTGCGAAAAACCTCTTTCGCTTACAACTGAACAGGCGAAGGAGATGTATCATGCGGCCAGAGATGCTGGTGTAACTACTATGGTGGCATTCAATTACAGAAGAACGCCGGCTGTCCAGCTGGCCAGAAAATACATAGAGGAGGGAGCGATCGGGGAGATACTTGATTTCCGAGGAACCTATCTTCAGGACTGGTCGGCTGATCCGGATTCTCCGCTCTCGTGGCGTTTCCGGAAAAAAATCTGTGGGAGCGGTGCGCTTGGAGATATCGGCACACATGTCGTCGATATGCTTCGCTTCCTTGTGGGGGATTTTGACTCCGTAAATGCCAGAACGGCAACGTATATAGCAGAAAGACCGGTGCAGAGCGGCCTTTCTGACAGTCTCGGAAATCAGAAGGGCGGCACGGATGCAAAGAGGGAGGCAGTAGACGTGGATGATCAGTGCTGTTTTATGATCCAGTGTAAAAACGGCGCTTTCGGAACGATCGAAGCAACCAGAAATGCCTGGGGGAGAAACAACTATATTACATTTGAAATCCACGGGACAAAAGGTTCTCTCGCTTTTAATTATGAGCGGCGCGATGAACTGCAGGTGTGTTTTGCTTCTGACAAAGACGACCGGCGGGGATTCCGGACGGTCTATACGGGTCCGGCCCATCCGTATGGGGAAGGACTCTGGCCGATTCCCGCACTTGGGATCGGATACACGGAGACGAAAATTGTTGAGATGTATGACTTCATGAGAGCGATCGCGGAAAACCGGCAGCCTGAGCCCTGCTTCAGGGACGGGTATGCGATCGAGCTGATCTCGGAAGCGGTTCTTGAATCCGCGTCTACGCACCAGTGGACTAAAGTAAAAGAGGTCGACGAACTGTGAGATCTGTACAGCAAGAGAAAAGGCACCGTTCGGTGCCTTTTCTCTTGCTGTCTGTGTCAGTATGTATTGCTTTCCGTGTCGTCGCTCTGACTGAGCGCTTTTTTTAACTCCACAGGAGGCCCTTCCCGGAAAATGGTTTTCCAGTTTTTGAGCAGATTTTCCTGCTTGATACTGATTGGTTCCACCCCCACAAAGGAAGGGATACTTCTGTTCAACATGCCGTTTGCTGCTGCCAGAGCGATTGCTTCGCCTTGTTCATAGGGGCATTGCGCGCTGATCATTTTAACTGCGCCGCCTCTGGCCATGTTCAGGGCCACGGCATAATCCAGGTCTCCGGTCACAACTGCGATATCTGTGCGACCGGCTTCGGCGAGAGCCTCCACTGCCTTCAGGGCCGGGCCGTCCCACGAAACGTATATTGCCTCGGTCTCGGGGTGCTGTGCCAGAAACGCGAACGTTTTTTTGTATACGTCCTCCTCGGATATAAAATCCACATATCCGCAGATATTGATATCGGGGTATTCTTCTGACAGTGTGAGTTCGGCGGCGTTGTCTCTCTGCCTTGTTGCAAAAAAGTCCCTGATGCCGTGGCGGAAGATTCCTGCGTTCTTAAGCCCGTGACTGTGCATGTATTCTCCGAGCCCTCTTCCCATGCAGCTTCCGTGGGAATGTTCGTTTACCGAGATGCAGGAAACGTAGTCTGCGGGTGTCAGTCCTTCCGGGATGTTTGTGATCAACACAAGCTTTATGCCGCTGTCGATAATTGACCGGAAAGCCGCAGAGGTTTTCTTTGTGTCCACGGGGATGGATATCAGTATGTCCGGTTTCAGGATTTTGATGCTCTCCAGCTGTCTGCACTGCATTTCTGCGTCGAAATGGGCGTCGGTCACCATTATTATGGAGATGCCGAGATCGTCGAAAATTTTCCGGATCCCTTTTTCCTGCAGCTGCATCCAGGCCTTTCCTGTGTAATGGAAGGAGATTGCTGCCGTGTATTTTTTTTGACGAATGATTTCTTTGTCAACTTCAGAGAGAGTCAGCGTGTCCACACTCTCTGCTTTTTCGCCGAACGGACCTCTTCCTATGCCGCTTGTTGAGGAGCGGATTTTCAGGCGTGCCCCGAGCTTTTTGTCCAGGTACTCCTCTTTCAGGTCGGGATTCCCGGCGTTTTGCTTTTTTTCGATCCTGCTCATGAGGACGCTGACGGCCTCTTTCGCAAATTCACGGGGCTGCTTATCTACGCAGGTAAGTTCCGGGCTCAGCAGCGGGGCCCAGTCGAATTCGTTCAGGCTTACAACGGAAAGGTCTCTGGGTACGATGATGTTTCTCGCGTTCAGATACCTGAAAACCGGGATCAGGGGGTATGAATCGGATACAATTAATGCGGTTGTGCCGGAGGTGCCGTCCGTAATTTTCCGCATGGCGTCAAAAACTTCTTTTTCGGTGCGGAGGCTGGAATAAATAATCTGATTGTCAACAGAGATTCCGTAATCCTCGAGAGCCTTCTGGTAGCCGCCGTAGCGGTGGGCGGAGAGCTCTTCTGCTTCGCACAGAAAAGCGATTTTTTCGTGCCCGTTTTTGACCAGGTGCTCGACCGCCTTGTAGCCTGCCTCGTAAGTGTCGGGAAGAAAAACGTCGGTATCGAGTCCCTGAATATAATTACCGATGAGGACTATGGGTACGCGCAGAGGCTCGAAAAAATTTTTCCTGAGTATCCCGAGAGAGTCGGGAAATGCTATGATTCCGTCAAGGTCTCTGGTGCTGGTGAGCAGTGTCCGGATTCTTTCGAGCCGTTCCGGGTTCTGATCGTAACAGACTGCTATTGAGACGATTCCGCTTTCCCGGAACAGCTGTTCGAGGTTTTTTCTTACCTGTGTCTGAAAAAGACTGTTTTGTTCGCTCAGCAGGATGAGGACGTATTCCTGGCCGGTTGCTTTCGCGACGGGCATTTCTTTTCCTTCCTGGCTTAAATCGCTTCCCTGTCTTTTCTTTTTTACGATAAAATTGGGGAGCTGGTCTGCTTTTTCCATTTCCTCAATTGCTTTTCTGACTTTTTCTTCTTTTTCCGGGCTTACGTACCTGGTTCCGTTTACTACGTGTGAGACTGTGGAGACTGATACCCCCGCCCGTTTGGCGATGTCACTGATGGATGCCATAACTGATACCTCCGCGGTTGTGCCGGATAATCGCCTGATATCCGATTTTAGTTCTGTGCACATTATAAGAAAAAAAGGGGAAATTGTCAATTAAAATTTGCGCAAATTTCTACTTCCGATTTATAAAAGATTATGATATGATCATTCCATAGTAAACCGGTGCGCGTCGGGGTGGCAATGTAAGAGGGTAATGTTCTGTTTTTTAAGGAGATTGGTATGATTAAATTTGGGCTTCTTACTTCTATAATGGAAGGCTGCACATTTGAAGAAACGGTAGATTTCGCTGCCGAAAACGGACTGGAGTGCCTGGAAGTAGCGTGCTGGCCCGCTTCGGGAGGGGCGAAGAGGCGCTATGCGGGCGTGTGCCACATTGATGCGGAAAATCTGACTCCGGAAAAAGCTTCAGAAATTCTCGATTATTGCGGGAGCAGGGGTGTAAAAATTTCTTCTCTCGGTTATTATCCCAATACGCTGGATCCGGATCCTGACAGGCGCAGAACCTATGTTGACCACATTCATGCGCTGATTGACGCGTCATCAATGCTGGGAGTTAATATGGTCACTACTTTTCTGGGCCGTGTCCCTGACAAAACCGTGGAGGAAAATCTGGAAATCGTGAAAGAAGTATGGCCGCCTGTCCTTGAGCATGCGAAGGAAAAGGGAGTCAAGATTGCAATTGAAAACTGTCCGATGTGGTTTACGAAAGATGAGTGGCCGGGAGGGCAGAATCTGATGACTTCTCCTTCTAACTGGAGAAAAGTGTTCTCGGTTCTTCCGTATGATAATCTCGGCATCAACTATGACCCGTCTCATTTTGTGTGGCAGCAGATTGATTATATAAAGCCGCTGTATGAGTTCAGAGATAAAATATTTCATGTCCATTATAAAGATATCAAGATTTACCGGGACAGACTTGCCGATGTTGGCGTGATGGCATATCCGCTTGAGTATATGAGTCCCAAGCTTCCCGGCCTCGGGGATATTGACTGGGGCAGATATGTGTCTGCCCTTACGGATATCGGGTATAAAGGTTTCAGCGTGATTGAGGTGGAGGATAAAGCTTTTGAGGGATCGCCGGAGGATGTCAGAAATTCAATTCTTCTGAGCGCAAAATATCTCAGGAATTTTGTTATATAACCTGAGTGGGGGATGAAACGGAAACCGGCCTGATGGCCGGTTTTTTATCTTACAGGGAATTGCTTTGCATTTCCTGTAAGATAAAAAAGCCCTCCGGGCGGGATGCGCCCGATACGCGGACGGATTTACTTCTGAAGCGGGCGCGCATGCGTCGCATACGTAAACGTTCCCGTGCGAAAGAATCCTTGAAATGCAGGAAATATTGCACCTCTGATGGCTGATTTTCAAAAGCAAAAAAGTTAACGTTATCCTGATTGTTTTTGCGTGTCGAAATGATACCCAATATACTTGGGCTTACAGCTATTTGCACAATTTTCGAACTGAACAATTATGTTATGTGCACAAATCTCCGCGATTTGCCACAAAACGCTTGAAGAATTCTGTCAAATGCGATACGCTAAGAGTGCGAAAACGATTACGAAGTATTTCGCTCAACTTGCGAAAGGAGGGCATCCGTTTCTATGGTATCCATGAAGGACATAGCACAGCGCTGCGGTGTTTCGGTGGCCACGGTCAGCAAGGCGATCAACGGCCAGCAGGATATCGGCGAGGCCACCAGGAAAAGGATTCTCTCTGAAGCGAAGAAGATGGGATATACCCCGAATGCTGCGGCCAGATCCCTGAAAACCAGGCGCACGAATAATCTGGGCATTCTGTTTATGGATCTGCAGTACAGCGGGTTCATGCACGAGTATTTTGCATCCATGCTCAATTATTTCCGCATGGAAGCCGAGCAGCGGGGATATGATATCTGTTTTATTAACAATAATATAGGGCACCCCTACAGAAGTTATCTCCAGCATGTGCGCTTCCGGGGCGTCGACGGAGTCGCCATCATCTGCGCGGATTTTAAGGATCCGCTTGTACAGGAACTTGTCTATTCCGGCCTGCCCGTTGTGACGCTTGACCACGCATTCCACAACCGGACGGCCGTCCTGTCGGACAATACGGACGGGATGCTCTCCCTGGTGCGCTACGTCTACGGAAAAGGGCACCGGAAACTGGGCTATATTCACGGCAACGACACGGCAGTGACGGAGAACCGCCTGACCGCATTCTACAGGGCCTGTGACGAACTGGGAATTGCCGTGCCGGATGACTACATCGGCGAGTGCGAGTATCATGAGCCGGAGAGCTGCTATAAAGCCACGAAAAAAATGCTCGCGCTGAAAGAAAGGCCGGACTGCATCTTCTTTTCTGACGACTATGCCTATATCGGAGGAGAGCGGGCCATCCGTGAAGCCGGACTCCGCATACCGGACGATATTTCCGTTGTCGGCTACGACGGAATTCACATGGCCAAGATTGTCAGCCCGCGTCTCACGACCTGGGAGCAGAATACCGGGGAGCTGGGAAAGATTGCGGCGGACAGACTGATTGAGAGAATTGAAAAGCCGAAGACGGCGCTGCCCGAACATATCGTTGTTCACGGGCATCTGCTGGAGGGCGAAACCGTCCGGACGATTGTACGGACAGAAGGCTGAGCGCTCTCCAGGTATTCCGGAAGGATGAGGAAGGAAATGAATCGGAAAAGGGCTAGACAACTGGCGGAAGAGCTGGTCGGCCGCATGACCGTGGAGGAAAAAGCGGGACAGCTCCGCTTCGACGCCCCGGCCATTGAGCGGCTGGGCATACCGGAGTATAACTGGTGGAACGAAGCGCTGCACGGCGTGGCGCGGGGAGGCACCGCAACCGTATTCCCGCAGGCGATCGGCATGGCGGCCATGTTCGACGATGAGCTGCTGCAGAAAATCGCGGATGCCATTTCGACGGAAGCGCGCGCAAAATACAATGCCGTCTCCGCCGGGGGCGACCGGGATATTTACCATGGGCTGACGATGTGGTCTCCCAATATCAATATTTTCCGCGATCCCAGATGGGGCCGCGGGCATGAGACATACGGGGAGGACCCGTATCTGACGGCCAGACTGGGCAAGGCATTTGTGCGCGGCCTGCAGGGGGACGGAGAGACGCTGAAGACGGCGGCCTGCGCCAAGCATTTTGCGGTTCACAGCGGACCGGAGGCTCTGCGCCACACCTTCAATGCCGAGGCATCCGAAAAGGATATGGAGGAAACCTACCTGCCGGCTTTCCGGGAACTGGTCCGCGAGGCGGATGTGGAGGCTGTCATGGGCGCCTACAACCGCACGAACGGCGAACCCTGCTGTGCGAATCCGGACCTGATGAAAAGGCTCCGGTCCGACTGGGGATTTGAGGGACATTTCGTCTCTGACTGCTGGGCGATCAGAGATTTTCATGAGAATCACAAGGTGACATCGATTCCCGAGGAATCGGTCACCAAAGCGCTGAAGGCCGGATGTGACCTGAACTGCGGATGTACGTATAAGTTCATTATGCACGCATATGAACTGGGAATGATCGATGAAGAAGACATTACCCGCTGCGCTGTCCGCCTTTTCACGACGCGTTTCCTTCTGGGAACGCTCGGTGATGAGGGCAGCGAATACGATGCGATTCCTTATACCGCTGTCGAATGCCGGGAGCATCTTGAACTGACACACCGTGCGGCCCTGGAATCCTGCGTGCTCCTGAAAAACGACGGGCTTCTGCCGCTCGATCCCGCAAAATGCGGAACCATCGGCGTCATTGGGCCGAATGCGAACAGCCGCTCCGCCCTGATCGGCAATTATCACGGCACCGCATCGCGGTATGTCACCGTACTGGAAGGGATCCAGAATATTGCCGGAGAGACGAACCGGGTGCTCTATTCTCAGGGATGCGATCTCTCAAAGGACCGGGTGGAGCCGCTCGCACAGACGAATGACCGGCTCGCGGAAGCCGCTGCGGTGGCAAAGAACAGTGACACGGTCATCCTTGTTCTGGGACTGGACGAGACCCTTGAAGGCGAGGAAGGAGATACCGGAAACGCATATTTTTCCGGCGACAAAGAAAACCTCCTGCTGCCGGAGCCCCAGCGCATCCTGATGAAAAAGATCCTGTCGATCGGGAAACCCACGATTGTGATCCTGATGGCGGGAAGCTCTATTGACCTGCAGGAAGCACAAGACAAAGCGGGCGCCATTCTGCTGACCTGGTATCCCGGCGCCTCCGGAGGACAGGCCGTAGCGGAACTTCTGTTCGGCAGGGAATCCCCTTCCGGCAAGCTTCCGGTCACTTTCTATCACAATGAAGCGCTCGCAGACATGCCATCCTTTACGGATTATTCCATGGCCAACAGGACCTACCGCTATTACGCAGGAGAGCCCCTGTATCCGTTCGGGTACGGCCTCACATACGGTGACTGCACCGTCACGGGGCTGGCTGCGGAGGACGGGCAGGTGACGGTCCGCGTCAGGAATAACGGCTGCCGGGATACGGCGGATGTGATCGAGCTGTATCTGAAGGATCTGGATTCCCCGCTGGCACCGCCTAACCCGGTGCTCTGCGGATTTCAGAGAATCCGTCTGGCGGCCGGGGAAGAAAAAGATGTGACGCTTGTACTCAGAGCGGACGCATTCACCGTCGTAAGCGAAGACGGCGAACGGATTCCCGGAAGCGGCCGCTGGCAGTTATATGCCGGATTCGGCGCGCCGGACTCCCGGACGGAGGAGCTGAGCGGCAGGCACGCATTGTCCGTCATCATTGAAAACAAGGGCACCCGCTGAAAAGCTTATGGCTTGTGTCTTTTGTTCCGGATCCCTGGACGCGGATCAGCCGGAACACGAAGCGGAAGCCGCACATATTTTAAGAACATGTTGCTTTACCAATCAAGAAGGAGGAAAAAGTAATGAAGAAAGTTTTAGCAATGGCTCTCTCGGCTGTGATGGCATGCTCCATGGCCACATCTTTTGTCCCCGCTGACGACGGCGAGAAGACAACACTTACCATGTGGTGCATCGCGACAGAGAGTGATGCGAACCATCCCGCTTATGTGAAGGCGGTCGAAGAGTATGAAGCCGCTCATCCCGATATCAAGATCGAATGGGAAGCTTTCGAAAATGAGTCCTACAAGACGAAGATCAAGGCTGCCATGAGCGATCCCTCCACTCTGCCCGACATTTTCTTCACATGGTCAGGCGCATTCCTCGGCGACTTCGCGGCGGCAGGAACAGCTTACTGCCTCGATGAGGCGTACAAGCCCTATGCGGAGCAGCTGCCGGAAGTCATGCTGCAGAACTCCACATATGACGGCAAGCATTACGCGGTTCCGCTGACGATGAACATCGTCACCCTCTTCGCAAACATGGATCTGCTGGCAGAGGCCGGATATGATCATGTGCCGGAGACTTATGAAGAACTGACCGCCTGCTGCGACGCTCTGGTCGAAAAAGGCATTGTGCCGTTCGGCTGCGCCGGCAAGGAGACATGGTGCGTCACCGAGTATCTGGAGCCCATCATCGAGAAGACCATCGGCTATGAAGAGATGAACGAGATCTTCGCCGGCCGCTCCACATGGAACAATCCGGAAATCGCGACAGCGGTTGACACGCTTCAGGAAATGATCAACAAGGGATACTTCGATCCCAACGGCATCGCTCTCGGCAACGACGAAGTGAAGGCTAACTTCCTCGCCGGCAAGACTGCTTTCTATCAGAACGGTTCCTGGAACTGCGGCGAAGTGAACGATGCGGAAGGCAACTTCCAGGCTGCTCTGTTCCCGGTTATGAATTCCGAAAAGGCTACTTACGGACAGGTCATCGGCGGACCGAACGATGCGCTCGCTGTTTCCGCTTCCTCTCCGAATGCTGAACTTGCAGCTGAAGCTGCTTTCGAACTCGGCAAGGAAATCTGCCATTACGGCTATCTGGCAGGCTCCGGTCTGCCGGCATGGACACCGGACTATGACATCAGCGAAGTCAAGCCGCTGGTTGCCGATGTTGCTGAAATGGTTGCCAATGCAGACGGCATGGTTCTGTTCGGCGACAACGCCATGAGCGCTGATCCGGCTAACACATATCTCGATTATGTCGCGATGGTTTACGGCTGCGAGATCAACGGCGAAGAGTTTGTTGAAGGCCTGACAGGCGATCTCGGCTGACAGACGGCCCTTGACATAACCTGAAATTACTCTTTCATTCAGATGAAGAAGAGCGGCCTTCCCGGGCTGTCCAGGGATCCGGGGAGGCTGTCTCCTTTTGTAAAGGGCAAATTATTATGAAGAAAATATACAGTAATAAGCTTCATATCCTGATCTTCCTGCTGCCGGCGCTGATTCTTTTCTGCGGCGTCCTGATCGCACCGCTCGGCGCCTCTTTCTATTACAGCTTTTTTAAATGGGACGGAATGGGGCCAAAGACATTTCTGGGATTCCAGAATTACAAGGAGCTTTTCTCGAGCAATGCAATCGGCTTTATGAAGGCGCTGCGCAATTCCCTTCTGCTGGCTCTGTTTTCGGTGGTTCTTCAGCTGCCGCTGGCGCTGGGACTTGCACTGACGCTGGGGAAAAAGATCAAAGGCGAGCGGGTATTCCTCTCGGTTTACTTCATGCCGGTTCTGATTTCCACCGTCGTTATCGGTCAGCTGTGGCTGAAGATCTACAATCCTGACTACGGTATTCTCAATGTCGCGCTGAGGTCCATGGGTCTTGAAAGCCTGACCAGAATCTGGCTTGGCGACAAGAAGGTGGCGCTGGCCGCGGTATTTGTTCCTACACTGTGGCAATATGTCGGCTATCATATGCTGCTTTTGTATGCCGGCGTCAAGAGCGTTCCGGTGGAACTGAGAGAAGCGGCCATGCTGGACGGCGCGACGGACGGGCAGGTCAACCGCTATATCGTGCTTCCGTACATCAAGCCGATTCTGAGGGTCAGCGTGATTTTTGCCATCACCGGGTCCCTGAAATCCTTCGACCTGATCTACGTCCTGACAAACGGCGGACCGCTTCACGCCACGGAAGTGCCCAGTACATTGATGATCAACATGCTCTTTAAGCGGAACCGCTACGGCATGGGAAGTGCGATCGCCGTCATGCTGATTCTGCTCTGCTTCGCCTTTGCGCTGCTGATCAATGCAATTTTCAGAGGGGAGGATTAAACGCATGAAATCCGGAGAAAAAGGAAAGCGTATCCTGATTTATATCGGCCTGATTTTCTGGCTGATCATTGATCTCTTCCCCGTGTACTGGATGTTCACGTTCTCACTGAAAAACAATGAAGAGATCTTCGGAAACAATATCATCGGCCTTCCGAAGCACTGGCTCTGGTCCAATTACACCAGTGCTCTGAATACGGGGCATATGTCGCTGTACTTCCTGAACAGTACGATTGTGGCCGTGGCGACGATCGTGATTACGCTGGCGGTTGCGCTGATGGGGACATTCGCCCTGACCAGAATGGTCTGGAAGGGCCGCAAGACTCTGAACAAGTTTTTCATGCTGGGACTGACAATCCCGATCCACGCATCGATCGTGCCGGTCTATGTCACGCTGTCGAGACTGCACCTGCTCAATACTTACTGGGCGCTCATCATCCCGTATTCGGCGTTCTCGCTGTCCATGGCCATCCTGGTCTGCACGGGCTTCATGAACGAGATTCCGCGGGAACTGGATGAAGCGGCCTGTATCGACGGCTGCAGCATCTGGGGGATCTTCTTCCGGATCATCGTCCCGATGATGAAACCCGCGGTCGCGACGGTCGGCATCTACACATTCCTGCAGTGCTGGAATGAGCTGATGTTCGCCAACATCTTCATCAGCAAGACTGAGCTGAAGACACTGCCGGTCGGCGTTCAGGCCCTGTCGGGCCAGTACACGACGGACTGGGGTCCAATCGGTGCGGCGCTGGTGCTGGCGACATTCCCGACACTGCTGGTCTACATCTTCCTGAGCAAGAGCATCCAGGACAGCTTCGCTGCCGGTGCTATCAAAGGATAATAATTGAGGATGAAAAACGAAATGCCCTGGTGAAGAGCCAGGGCATTTCGCGTGCTTTCTCTGTTATTCTCCTTTTGCTTCCGAAAGATATTCTTCGGCCTCTTCCAAAGACAATCCCCATTTTGAGATGATCTTTTCGATTATGGCCTTTTCCTCAACTCCCATTTCTATCAGCGCTTCGATCATCCCCAGTATTCGGCCTTCTTCGCGGCCCGCTTCCCGGCCCTCCTCCAGAAATTCCCGGTATTTCTCATATAATGTCATATATTCACCTCGCCATCTTTTGTGCTGTCTTGCTGTCTCAACGGCATTTTCGATTCTGGCTGTTAAATCAGAAGCCGCCTTATGGGTTACCAGATACTGTAGAAATGCTTCCATTTCCTTTGACACATCTTTCATGTGTCCCTGCGCTGACAATATCATCTTTACAGTTTC
>CACXFM010000258.1 GCA_902766955.1 uncultured Lachnospiraceae bacterium
GTTCGCAACACCGGCAGTATCAAGAGTGCCGCGGATGATGTGATATCTGGTACCCGGAAGGTCCTTGACACGGCCGCCGCGGATCATCACGACGCTGTGCTCCTGAAGGTTGTGGCCTTCGCCCGGGATGTAGGATGTCACTTCAATACCGTTGGAGAGACGTACTCTGGCGATTTTACGAAGAGCTGAGTTCGGCTTCTTCGGCGTAGCTGTCTTGACTGCTGTGCAGACACCGCGCTTCTGCGGAGAACTCGCCTTGATGGCCTTGTTCTTCAGAGAGTTGAAAGAACTCTGAAGAGCCGGAGCCTTTGACTTTTTAACAGAAGTCTCTCTTCCTTTTCTGACTAACTGATTAAATGTAGGCATTCCCTGATGCTTCCTCCTTTTCAATAGTCCGCGCATGCTGATCATCTGTTCACGCGCGGCAGCTCGGCTGTTCCATTTCATATGCGTTTTTGCGCATAAAATAACGAGCGTGTCTATGACACGCTCGAATATTATACTGCCTGCCCGGAAGATAAGTCAATACCTTTTCTGAGGATAACGATGAATGCCGCACAGAGCAGGCAGAGCGCTGCAGCGGCAGCTGCCCTGCGCCGAAGGGCCGCGGACGGTTTATCGTCAACCGTCACGGTGCAGGTCCTGATCTCTCCCAGGTTTCCCGCGGCATCCGCCATCCTCGCGGACAATGTATGCGTCCCGGCGCCGCGGATAAAAACCGTCCACTCATCCGCAGTCTCCTCATCGGGCAGAATCTTCGTGTCATCAAGCAGCAGCATGGTGAGATAGTCGTCTTCGCTTTCTTTCGGGATGCACACCTTTACCGCCCGGCCGCTGTTTCCGTCCGGAAACAGGAAGGAGGGGACGGGAGCCGTCCTGTCCAGCCAGAACTCGACAGGTTCCATGGATGAGATATGGCCCGCTCCGTCTCTGACGGTCATCGTGAGCACATATTTCCCGTCCTCCTCCGGCATATTGTCATAAAACACATGATTTCCCTCCCGGCGCAGTTCCCAGTCCCGGCCGTTGACCGCAGCCGCCAGGACCGTCACCTCGTCCGGATCGCGCAGAATGACTTCCGGTCTCGGCACCGTCTTAAGCCGCCGCCCCTTGAGAGAGCTGTCAGCCATTTCAAACACGGTCCCCTTCCGGTTGAGTGAAAAACAGCGGACCGCCTTTGCCCTGCCTCCCGCGGGATCCCGGGCTTCGCAGCACAGTCTGTAATAATCGTCGCGGACCGGCATGGCAGTTCTCAGGAGAACCGTGCTTCCGGACACTGTCCTTTTCCACCTGACGGGGCTGATTCCTCCCCGGGCACCCGCCACCTGCAGGCGCACGCTGCACTGCTCGGCGAAGCGGTCCGTTACTCTCACCGTTATGACCGGAATCTCCGCGCCCGCCGAATAATTCCGGATCCCGGTAATACGGATCCGCGGTCTCTTACGGTCTATGAAGAAAACCGTTTCGTCAGGACCCCCATCCGGAGGAAGCAGATCTCCAAAGCGGTCCCGGATGCCGACGCGGAGCGCGCATCTGCCGTCTCTTTGAAACAGGATCTTTCTGACATACGTCCCGCCGTCGGAATGCCAGCCGCCGTCCTCACCGTTTTCCGCTTCGATCAGAATGCGGTCCTCCCTGAAATTCCGGCCGTCAGCCCTGATCACAGCCAGACGGCTCTGCCGGAAAAAGCATCCGTTTCCGTCCCTTCCGTCCTCGAATCGCACGCTCACGGAGGGACTGCTGTCCCCCTCGTCCGAAAGCAGGATCTCCGCGGCGGAGTCCGGACTTTCTTTCACGCTCTCGGCTGTGCTCTCCGCAGCTGCAGCCGGAGCAGCCGGTGCCGCCGCAGTCTCCCGCACGGTTCCCGGAGATACCGGGCTGTCAGGATCGTCCTCTTCCGTGTCCTCCCCCTCCGCCGCCCGGCGCATTTCCGCAAGATCCGGGAGGACGGTCCGGTTTCCGGCCTCATCTTCCAGCACAACCCCCTCGATCCGGAACGAAGCCCCCTGCGGAATTTCTTCCAGCAGTTCCGCACTGAACGGGCTGCTGTCCTGATTGACCGGGCTGCTTTCCATGCGGCGCCGGCCGTCTTCCGTGACGAGCCATCCGGAAATCCTGACCGGTGACAGCGGGTCCTCCGCCTCCGCCCTGATCCGAAGCTGCTCTCCCTGCGGATATTCGGCGGTAAACGCCGCAGCACCGTCTTCCTTCACTTCATTATATATAGCTTCCTGGCCCCATATGGCATATGATCCGCGCGGACTCTCCGTATCCTTTACGAGGAGACGGCTTGTGCGGCTGTCGAGGAGCCATCCCGTATCCTCCGGGAGCGGCTCATTCCCGGCCAGATCCGCACCTTCCACACCGTACTGGTAGATCCCGTCTTCCGTCAGCAGATCCTCAAAATGGCCGTCATCTGACCAGACAGCCGCATCGGTGCCGGCGGGCTCTCCGCTTCCGTCTGACAGGCATACCCTTCTCAGGGCCGTTGTGCGGCTGTCATAATGGTCGTCCGTCACATCCAGAATCACCCGGAAGCATTCTCCGATATACCGGACATCCCCTTCTCCTTCCGGGACAGAGGCTCCCTCCCGCGTCTCCAGGCGGAGAGAAAACACCGGCGGAACCGTATCGAGGATAAACGGCTCTCTCACCTCCGACAGAAGGATCCCGTCCGCATAGACTGCCGCACAGTACTCATGAAACCCGTCTCCGAGGACGCAGATCTCTTCCGGCTGGTACATCTCTGACCAGACCGCGTCACTCCCCTCTCCGGCGGATGGAATCCGCCCCTCCCGAATACATTGATTACCGTCCACTCCGCAGACATACTGAAGCTCCGCCTCCGTATCCGGGACCGTAAAGCGGATGACCGCGCCGCAGTTGTCGGCCCTCAGGTAACGGATTCCGTCCGGCTCCTCGCCGGCTGCGCCCAGGCTGATTTCCAGCCGCGTGTCTGCACTCAGCGCTTCCGGATCCATGCCGCCGGATATCATATCTTCCGGTATGGACTCGGCCGCGCGGCAGGTCCCGCCCGCAGCAAGCCCCGCGGCAAGCGCCGCCATGACAAATCCTGCCCGCACCGTTTTCCCGCGGTGTCTCCGGAACACCATGCGGGTAAAGAGCACAGCTCTTCTGCCCGCCATCCGCAGACAGCGGACGAGCACGGAGGGAAGCCCCATCCTGACAAGAATCACCAGGAGAATCCCGTAACAGATACATGAACCGCCGTAAAAAAGAAGCATAAGCATCTCCATTCTTCATCCCTCCCTCCGTTTATTTAAGTCCGCCCCCATCAGCCGAAGTACCGTCTCAGTGACTCAAAAGCGGGGCTTGTCTCAGCTCCCCGGATCTGAGTCCCCTGCCGGTATATGGCAGCCGCTTTCTGTACATTTCCCATATCCAGCAGATAGCGCGCATAGCTGAAACAGCTGTCCGCCGTTCCTCCGCCCTCCGTCAGTGATTTGTAGACATCCTCCGCGTCCTCCGGATTCTGCCCCATCGCCAATGCCTCTGCGCGCCGCAGCAGATATCGGTCCCGCTCGGCTTCGCTGTCCGCCTGCCCGGCCAGCTCTCCGTACAGTTCCGCCCCTCTGTCCGGATCAGACGGTCTGCCGTTCTCCGACGTCAGACAAAGTGCGGCAAGATCCTTCTGCGCTGTCCGCCGGAGTTCCGGGAGTTCTTCTTCATAGACGGATGCCTCAGCCGGATCATCGGACCGGTCCGGTCCGGGAGCGATCCCCTCATCCTCAAGAGCCTCCTCCAGAAGTTCTGCCGCGGCGGACACGGCCCGGATTCCCTCCCTCTCAAAGGGCTGCCGGCATGCATTATACAGCTCCGCCAGAAGCAGTCTGTCTCTGAGACGCCTCACCGGGTCGCGCTCCGTGCGGCAGGAAGCCGCAATCCTCCTGCACGCCTGATCCGCCGCCTGCCAGTCTTCCTCCCCGGAAGGAGCCGACAGGAGAGCTGTGAGTTCCTCATAGTCAGCGGCTTCCGGGACTCCCTCGTCCGCCGCTTTTCGGAAGTAGATGCGTGCTTTCCCGTAGTCGGGGGCAAGCCCGCTCTCAGGATCTCCCCGGAACAGCATCCCGCCGATCCGCATGAACAGCTCCCCGTCACGGACTCCGCACGCGCTGATCCTTGCACACACTGCGGCCAGACCTTCTTCCCCGCGTTTCTGTCTGAACATATAAGTGAGATACTGGAGATAGGCTTCGCGCCGTGCCGGCAGAAGCTCCATCGCTTCTTGGCAGAGACCCGCCACGTTCACATCCGCGGCGGCTTCCGGATCAGACGCTTTCTGCAGCAGCATCGCATAGCGCCCTCCCAGTTCCGTAATAATCGTCTCCCGGCAGGCGGCCCCGGCCAGAAGGAGGAAAGTGCCCGCGGCCGCAAAGGAAAAAGCGGCTGCGGCATGCCTGGCTTTCACCGCAAATCCTGCCGCCCGCGAATCGGCACAGGCCGCAAGCGCATCCCGGAAGTCTGCCGCATCGCGGAAACGCAGAGACGGCCTCTTCTGTACTGCCTTCCTCAAAACCTGCTGCAGGTTCCCGGATGAGCCCGGCTTCATGACGGACAGGAGGGTTCTCCCGAGACTGTACACATCGGACCTGGCATCCGCTCTGGCATATCCCCCGTACTGTTCCGGCGCGGCAAATCCCCGTGTGGCATACGTACTGCCGGAAGAATCCGACGCCGATCCCAGGTCAAGCAGCATCACTTCGCCGCCCTTTCTCAGAATGATATTTCCCGGCTTCAGATCCCTGTGATAGACGGGCGGATCGCATCCGTGCAGGTAAATCAACACCTCCGCAAGCGCAATCCCCACGCGGAGCAGCTGTTTCTCCGGCAGGGTCCCGCCGCTTTTCCGCAGATCCTCAAGCGTGCGGCCCGGTATATAGTCCATGATGATATACCGGCATCCGGCGTCCTCTATCACATCCACGATTCTGGGCAGGCGCGGATGGCTCAGCGATTTCAGATAATCCGCCTCCCCGCTGCCGGGATTTCCGGCGCGGTCTTCTATTTTGACGGCCCACTCCTTGTCCAGCAGTTCATCATGTGCGAGATAGACCCGTCCCGATCCGCCCTCTCCCAGAAGACGGATCAGAGAGTATCTCCCCGCGATTTCTCCCCGTCGTTTCATCAAGTCACTCCCCGCGGTTATGGAATTGTCTGTTTTTTGGAATAAAGGAGTTCCGGACGGAGCTCCCTTCAGGATTGGAATGTCTTTACTATATGACAGCGGGCGGATAATTTCAATAAAAAGAACCACAGGTCAAAACCTGTGGTTCTTTCCATTTGCAGTCATATGTCAGAGGATCAGACCTCTTCTTCCTGCAGACCGGACTCGCCGCCCGGCGCTGCTTCCGCGAGGACCGGCTCTCCGGCAGTCTCTTCATCCGCATCAGCGGCTGCAGCCTGCTCTCTCGCCATCTCCTCGGCGGCCATCTTCGCCTCAATCTTGCTGTCCGTATCAAGGCGGATCGTTCTGTATCTCTTCAGACCTGTTCCGGCAGGAATCAGCTGTCCGATGATGACGTTCTCCTTGAGACCGATCAGCGGATCGATCTTGCCCTTGATGGCGGCATCCGTGAGCACCTTGGTGGTCTCCTGGAAGGACGCCGCGGACAGGAAGGAATTGGTTGCCAGCGCGGACTTTGTGATACCGAGCACGACACGCGTGCCTTCCGCCGGCTCCTTGCCCTCCTTCAGAAGCATCTCGTTCATATCGTCGAAATCGAGATAATCGACCAGTGAGCCGGGCAGATAGTCCGTATCGCCGTTCTTCTCGATTTTGACCTTTTTCAGCATCTGACGGACAATCACTTCGATGTGCTTGTCGTTGATTTCAACGCCCTGCTGGCGGTACACCTTCTGTACCTCGCGGAGCATGTAATCCTGAACCGCATCGCTTCCGCGGATCTTCATGATATCATGCGGGTTGATGGATCCTTCCGTCACGGCATCGCCGGCTTCGAGATACGCACCGTCCTGAATCATCAGACGTGAACCGTAGGGGATCAGATATGTCTTCTGATGCTCCTTGGAGCCGTCTTCCGCGTTTTCATTTGTGATGACAACTTCCGTCTTCTTCTTTGTTTCAATCACCTTGGCGCGTCCCGGGATCTCCGTGATGATGGCAAGACCCTTGGGCTTGCGCGCCTCGAAAAGCTCCTCGACACGGGGAAGACCCTGTGTGATGTCGCCGCCCGCGACGCCGCCGGTGTGGAATGTTCTCATTGTCAGCTGCGTACCGGGCTCGCCGATCGACTGGGCCGCGATGATACCGACAGCCTCGCCTACCTGAACCGCTTCGCCGGTCGCCATGTTGGCGCCGTAGCACTTCACGCAGATGCCGAGCTTGGAGCGGCAGGTGAGAATCGTACGGATCTTGACCTGTGTGATCGGTCCGCCGGACTCGTTCACGCCCTCCTTCATGATCCGCTCTGCTCTGCGCGGCGTAATCATGTGGTTGGCTTTGACAATAATGTTTCCGTCTTTATCGCAGATGGTCTGCGCGGCAAATCTGCCCTGAATGCGCTCCTGCAGCGCTTCGATCATGGACTTCTTCTCGCCGTGGCCTTCCGAGAATTCCTTCACCCAGATGCCCGGGATCTCGTCGCGGCCTTCCGCGCAGTCCATTTCCCGGATAATCAGCTCCTGGGAGACGTCGACCAGACGGCGTGTCAGGTAACCGGAGTCCGCAGTACGGAGCGCCGTATCCGACAGACCCTTGCGGGCGCCGTGCGCCGACATGAAATACTCCAGAACGTCCAGACCTTCACGGAAATTGGACGTGATCGGAAGTTCGATCGTATGTCCCGTCGTATCCGCCATCAGGCCTCGCATACCGGCCAGCTGCTTGATCTGCTTATCAGAACCGCGGGCGCCGGAATTGGCCATCATGAAAATATTGTTGTATTTGTCGAGACCGTCCAGAAGCTTCTTGGTCAGCACCTTGTCGGTCGCTTTCCAGGTCTCGATGACTTCCTTGTAGCGCTCCTCTTCCGTCAGGAAGCCGCGCTTGTAGTTTCTGGCGATTTTGTCCACGGTCGCCTGGGCATTCGCAATCAGCTCCGGCTTGTCCGCGGGCACCGTCATATCGGAAATCGAAACCGTCATGGCCGCGAGCGTCGAATACTTGTAGCCCATAGCCTTGACATTATCCAGCACCTCGGCGGTCACCGTCGCACCGTGCAGGTTAATGGTCTTCCAGAGGATCGCCTTGAGCTGCTTTTTGTCGGTCAGGAAATCGACCTCCGGCTTCAGGAAGTTCTCCGGGATGCTTCGGTCCACAAAACCGAGGTCCTGCGGAATAATCTCGTTAAAGAGAAGTCTGCCGAGCGTGCTCTCGATCACACCCGTCACGACCTCTCCGTCCGGTCTGGACTTGGAGACGCGGACATAGATCTTTGTCTGGAGCGTGATGTAGCCGTTCTCATAAGCAAGAATCGCCTCGCTTAAGGACGAGAAATGCATGCCCTCGCCTTTGGCGCCTTCCCTCTCCTGCGTCAGGTAGTAGACACCAAGCACCATATCCTGGGAAGGAACGGCAACCGGGCCGCCGTCCGACGGCTTCAGCAGGTTATTGGGCGACAGCAGCATGAAGCGGCACTCTGCCTGCGCCTCAACCGACAGCGGCAGATGGACCGCCATCTGGTCGCCGTCGAAGTCGGCATTGAAGGCGGTACAGACAAGCGGATGAAGCTTGATCGCCTTGCCTTCCACCAGAATCGGCTCGAATGCCTGGATACCGAGTCTGTGCAGTGTCGGGGCGCGGTTCAGCATGACCGGATGCTCCGTAATAACATCCTCGAGGACGTCCCAGACGGCTGTCTCGAGACGCTCCACCATCTTTTTGGCGCTCTTGATGTTGTGAGCCGTGCCTCTCTGGACCAGCTCCTTCATGACGAAGGGCTTGAACAGCTCGATCGCCATCTCTTTGGGGAGACCGCACTGGTAAATCTTCAGTTCGGGTCCCACGACGATAACGGATCTGCCCGAATAGTCGACGCGCTTGCCCAGAAGGTTCTGGCGGAAACGTCCGGATTTGCCCTTCAGAAGTTCGGACAGTGACTTGAGGGCTCTGTTGCCGGGGCCCGTCACGGCGCGTCCGCGGCGTCCGTTGTCGATCAGTGCGTCCACGGCCTCCTGCAGCATGCGCTTCTCGTTCCGGACGATGATCTCCGGTGCGCCGAGCTCCAGAAGTCTCTTCAGACGGTTATTTCTGTTGATAATTCTGCGGTACAGATCGTTCAGATCGGAGGTGGCGAATCTGCCGCCGTCCAGCTGCACCATGGGGCGCAGATCGGGCGGGATCACGGGGATCACGTTCATCACCATCCATTCCGGACGGTTGCCGGACTCGCGGAAGGCTTCAACGACTTCGAGCCTCTTGATAATTCTGGTTCTCTTCTGGCCCGTGGACTCGCGGAGTTCCTTCTTGAGGACAGCGGATTCCGCCTCAAGATCGATTTCCCGCAGAAGCTCCTGCACCGCTTCGGCGCCCATGCCGACGCGGAAGTTCCAGCCGTAGGCTTCGCGCGCGTCCTGATACTCCTTCTCGGTCAGGATCTGCTTCTTGTCAAGGCCCGGAGCCGCGTCCGCGGGATCCAGTACGATATAGTTGGCGAAATACAGTACCTTCTCCAGCGTTCTCGGCGACATGTCGAGAATCAGTCCCATGCGGGAAGGGATTCCCTTGAAATACCAGATGTGGGAGACGGGGGCAGCCAGTTCGATATGTCCCATTCTCTCTCTTCTGACAGAAGACTTCGTCACTTCCACGCCGCAGCGGTCGCAGACGACGCCTTTGTAGCGGATCTTTTTATATTTGCCGCAGTGGCACTCCCAGTCCTTGGAGGGACCGAAAATACGTTCACAGAACAGGCCGTCTTTTTCCGGCTTCAGCGTTCTGTAATTGATCGTCTCCGGCTTCTTCACCTCACCATGGGACCACTCGCGGATCTTGTCAGGAGACGCAAGCCCGATTTTAATGGCATCAAACATAGTCGGCTTGTATTCTTCCTGCTGTTTCACAATCTCTGCCATATATACCTCCTAAAAGTATATCTCCCGGCACATAATAAGACGGGCGTCACGGAACAAGCGGCATCAGAGTTCTTCGTTGCCGTCGCCGTAATCATCGACACCCAGGAAATCCGTATCGTCATTTCCGTAGTCTTCACCGAGCATGGTGTGGATAGCCTCTTCGTTGATCAGTTCTTCCGTCTCATCGTCAAAGCGCTGGAAGGTCATTCCGTGTTTCTCGAAATCCTCATCCTCGGCGCGGCGTCTTCTGCTGTCGCCCTCAATGACGGAGCGGAAATCCGTATCGCCGTAGTCGATGGATTCCTTGAGCTGCACTTCATTGCGGTTCTCATCCAGCACGCAGACATCCAGTCCTAGCGACTGGAGCTCCTTGAGAAGGACCTTGAAGGATTCGGGTATGCCCGGGCTCGGGATATTATCTCCCTTGATAATCGCCTCGTAAGTCTTCACTCTGCCCACCACATCGTCCGACTTCATGGTCAGGATCTCCTGCAGTGTGTAGGAAGCGCCGTAAGCCTCGAGCGCCCAGACTTCCATCTCGCCGAAGCGCTGGCCGCCGAACTGGGCCTTGCCGCCCAGCGGCTGCTGTGTGACGAGAGAATACGGTCCCGTGGAGCGCGCATGGATCTTGTCATCCACGAGGTGATGCAGCTTCAGATAATGCATGTGGCCGATCGTGGTCGGCGAATCAAAGTACTGGCCTGTCCTGCCGTCCCGGAGAAGCACCTTGCCGTCTCTCGAGATGGGAACACCCTTCCACAGCTCTCTGTGTTCAAGATGGTCTCCCAGATACTGATACACTTCCGGCAGAAGCTGGTCTTTATATTTTGCCGAGAACTCTTCCCAGGACGTATTGACGTAGTCATTCGCCATCTCAAGCGTGTCCTGGATATCAATTTCGCGGGCGCCGTCAAAGACCGGCGTCGCGATATTGAAGCCGAGCGCCATGGCCGCAAGCGACAGGTGAATCTCAAGCACCTGGCCGATATTCATACGCGACGGCACGCCCAGCGGGTTCAGCACGATATCAAGCGGACGTCCGTTCGGAAGATAGGGCATATCCTCGATCGGAAGCACTCTTGACACGACACCCTTGTTGCCGTGGCGGCCGGCCATCTTGTCGCCCACGGAAATCTTTCTCTTCTGTGCAATATAGATGCGGACGCTCTGGTGTACGCCTGCGGGGAGCTCGTCTCCCGCGTCCCTGGAGAAGACCTTGGCATCCACAACGATGCCGTATTCTCCGTGCGGAACCTTCAGGGACGTGTCTCTCACTTCGCGTTCCTTCTCGCCGAAAATGGCGCGCAGCAGCCGCTCCTCAGCAGTCAGCTCGGTCTCGCCCTTCGGAGTGACCTTGCCCACCAGAATATCACCGGCGCGCACTTCCGCACCGATGCGGATAATGCCCCTGTCGTCCAGATCCTTCAGCGCTTCGTCGCCCACGCCGGGGACATCGCGCGTGATCTCTTCCGGACCAAGTTTGGTATCGCGGGACTGCGCTTCATATTCTTCGATATGAACGGACGTATAGACGTCATCGCGCACGAGACGCTCCGAAAGCAGGACCGCGTCCTCGTAGTTATAGCCTTCCCATGTCATGAAACCGATCAGCGGATTCTTGCCGAGCGCCAGTTCGCCGTTGCATGTGGACGGACCGTCCGCGATCACCTGGCCGGCTTCGACATGCTCGCCTTTGTTGACAATAGGCTTCTGGTTATAGCAGTTGCTCTGGTTGGAGCGCAGGAACTTGGTCAGCTTATAGTGATCCGGGGATCCCTCGTCGCTCATGATCGTGATATCCGTCGAAGTCACGGAGATCACCGTTCCGCTCCGTCTCGCCAGCATGCAGACTCCGGAGTCCACCGCCGCCTTCTCTTCCATACCGGTCCCGACCACGGGAGCCTCTGTCGACAGAAGCGGCACGGCCTGTCTCTGCATGTTGGAGCCCATGAGGGCACGGTTCGCGTCGTCATTCTGCAGGAAGGGGATCAGGGAAGTCGCCACGGAGAAGACCATCTTCGGGGAGACGTCCATATAATCAAACAGCTTCCTGTCCCACGCCTGCGTCGCTTCTCTGTAGCGGCCGGATACATTGTGATGGATGAAATGTCCCTCTGCATCCAGCGGCTCGGAAGCCTGCGCGACATGATAATTGTCCTCTTCGTCCGCAGTCATATAGCGGACTTCGTTTGTCACGACCGGGTTCTCCGGGTCCGACTTGTCAATCTTGCGGAAGGGAGCCTCCACAAATCCGTACTGATTGATTCTGGCATAGCACGCCAGCGAGTTAATCAGTCCGATGTTGGGACCTTCGGGAGTCTCAATCGGGCACATGCGTCCATAGTGCGTATAGTGAATATCGCGGACCTCGAATCCGGCCCTGTCACGGGACAGACCGCCCGGACCCAGCGCGGACAGACGTCTCTTGTGTGTCAGCTCGCCGAGAGGATTGTTCTGGTCCATGAACTGGGACAGCTGGGAAGAACCGAAGAACTCCTTAATGGCGGCCGTCACCGGCTTCACATTGATCAGCGACTGCGGTGAAACAGTCTCCGTATCCTGCGTCTGCATGCGTTCGCGCACGACTCTCTCAAGTCTGGACAGACCGATTCTGAACTGGTTCTGCAGAAGCTCTCCCACGGCTCTGATGCGGCGGTTGCCCAGGTGGTCGATGTCGTCATCATTGCCGACGCCGTACTCGAGATGGATATTATAATTAATAGAAGCAAAAATATCTTCTCTTGTGATATGCTTCGGAATCAGTTCGTGAATACGCCTCTTGATCGTCAGGGCGAGATCGGCGTCGCTTAATCCCTCGTCGAGAATCTCTCTCAGAACCGGATAATATACGAGCTCGGTGATACCCAGATCCCGCTTCTCTTCCTCGGACATGTGAATCCAGTTGTCGATGTCCACCATCATGGACGACAGCACCTTGACGGGATGATCCACATCCTCGATCGAGAGCCACACAGCCGGAACCGCCGCATTCTGGATCTTGTCAGCCAGCTCCTTGGTGCAGAATGTCCCCGCCTCGGCCAGCACTTCGCCGGTCAGATCATCTACCACATCCTCAGCCAGCGTAAACCCGGCGATGCGGTTGCGGAACATCAGTTTCTTATTGTATTTGTAACGCCCGACTTTGGCCAGATCATATCTGCGCGCGTCAAAGAACAGGTTATGCACCTGCAGTTCGGCGGAATCGATCGTGAGCGGTTCGCCGGGACGTATTTTTTTGTACAGTTCAAGAAGGCCGTCCTGGTAGGATTTTGCGGGATCCTTAGCAAAACTGCCCTGAATCTTCGGCTCGTCGCCGAACATATCGATAATCTCCTGATTCGTTCCCACGCCGAGGGCACGGATCAGAACCGTAATCGGCACTTTCCTCGTGCGGTCCACACGGACATAGAAGGCGTCGTTTGAATCTGTCTCATATTCAAGCCACGCGCCTCTGTTCGGAATGACCGTACAGGAATACAGCTTCTTGCCGATCTTGTCATGGCTGATATCGTAATAGATACCGGGGGAACGGACAAGCTGGGAGACAATTACTCTCTCGGCGCCGTTAATGATAAAGGTCCCCGTCTCCGTCATCAGCGGAAGGCTGCCCATATACTCCTCATGCTCTTTGATCTCTCCGTTCTCCTTGTTGTGGAGACGAACCATGACCTTCAGAGGGGCCTCATAATTGCCGTCACGCTCTTTGCACTCCTCAATCGGATACTTCACTTCATCCCTGCAGAGCCTGTAATCGACGAACTCCAGACTCAGCTTGTCGGCAAAGTCCTCAATGGGAGAGATATCCGCAAAAATCTCTTTTAAACCCTCATTGACAAACCAGTTGTAGGATTCCTTCTGCACCTCGATCAGATTCGGGATCTCAAGGACTTCCTTCTGTCTCTGATATGTCATGCGAACCGATCGGCCGGATTTTATAGGACGAATTCTGTTTTTCTCCATTCGACGTTTCACCCCGTATATCTATAAATTTATTATGAAGTGGAAAATTGCGCACAAAAAGCCACTGCTCCATAATAGTGCATTTTCTAGCCTACCACAGGAATGGCAATCTGTCAAAGTTATTTTATAAAAGTTTGATAAAAACTTTTGCACAAAAAGGCACCGGAGCAGTTCCGATGCCTTTGAAAAATCAATAATCAGATTCCGATTATTTAAGAGTAACCTTCGCGCCGACTTCTTCAAGTTTCTTCTTGAGGTCTTCAGCAGCTTCCTTGTCAAGCTGTTCCTTGACTACCTTCGGAGCGGAGTCAACGACTTCCTTAGCTTCCTTGAGGCCAAGGCCCGTAGCTTCACGGACGACCTTGATGACCTTAACCTTGGATGCGCCGACTTCTGTCAGCTCGACATCGAATTCTGTCTTCTCTTCTTCTTCGGCTGCTGCTGCCGGGCCTGCTGCCACAACAACGCCTGCTGCTGCGGAGACACCGAACTCCTCTTCGCATGCCTTGACGAGATCATTCAGCTCTGTCACTGTCAGCTCTTTGATTGCCGCGATAAATTCCTCAGTTGTTAACTTTGCCATTATCATATCCTCCAAATGAATACTGGTATTCTAAGTTTCTTTAATGTGTAGTTCCGTAAATACAGGCTGCGGATTATTCCGCTGCCGGTGCAGCTTCCTCTGCGGGAGCCGGGCCGCCTTCCTTCTCCGCGATCTGCTTGATGACGCGTGCGAAGTTTGCGATCGGGGACTGCATGCTGCCGAAGAGTCTTCCGAGAAGAGCATCTCTGGACGGGATGTTTGCCATCTCGACGAGCTGGTTCTCATCAGCATATCTGCCTTCGATCACGCCGCCGACGAAATTGAAGCACTTGTGAGCCTTCACATACTTGGCGAGAATTCTCTCGGCGACAATCGGATCTTCCTTGGAGACCGCAATTGCATTCGGGCCGTCAAGGTGTTTGTTCAGCGGTTCATATTCTGTACCTTCAAACGCACGGCGCATCAGTGTATTTTTATACACTTTGTAGTGAACGCCAGCTTCGCGGAGTTCCTTGCGAAGCGCGGTGTCCTGCTCCACCGTGAGGCCGAGGTACTGAACGAGCACTGCCGCCTGAGCGCCGTTGACTGCATCAGAAATCTCCTGAACAATCGGCTGTTTCAGTTCTACCTTTGCCATGGACTTTAGTTTCCTCCTTTTTTTATCTCGAAACACACATTTAAGAGGAATTCCCCTCAAACCGGAAAACACCCCGTGCGCTTGCACGGGGTGATCATAACATCATAAAAGCGGCTTCTGCCTCACATATGCGCGGCAGATGCGCACCCTCATCGGTTCTTATGATCATTCCTCGGCTGGCGCGATACGCTTACGTCCTTACGGACACCGGCTGTCTTCGGTCTGATGCGTGTTTTCTTCGATTACAGATGGCTGTGTACCGGCCTCTTACGTGCCGTACACAACCGTTAATGTAACACCGGCCGCACTCCGTGTCAAGATGCAGTTTTGCCCTCACACGGCAGGTGTCTGCTGCCGGAATCTTACTGAATCTTCAGTGTGTTGACTTTCACGCCGGGGCCCATGGTGGAAGCCAGTGTGACACTCTTCATATAAGTGCCCTTCACTGCGCTCGGGCGGGCCTTGATCAGCGCTTCCATCAGTGCCTTGAAGTTCTCACCGAGCTGTTCCTCGGAGAAAGAAGCCTTGCCGATCGGCACATGGATGATGTTGCTCTTGTCAAGACGGTACTCGATCTTACCGGCTTTGATTTCCTTGATGGCCTTGGCGACATCCATGGTCACCGTGCCGGCCTTCGGGTTCGGCATGAGGCCCTTCGGGCCAAGGATACGGCCGAGACGTCCGACAACACCCATCATATCCGGAGTCGCAACCACGACGTCAAAGTCCAGCCATCCTTCATTCTGGATTCTCGGAACCAGATCCATCTCGCCGACGTAATCAGCGCCTGCTGCCTGTGCTTCGTCAGCCTTGGCACCCTTTGCGAAAACGAGGACGCGGACCTTCTTGCCGGTTCCGTTCGGAAGAACAACGGCGCCGCGGACCTGCTGATCGGCATGACGGCCGTCGCAGCCCGTGCGGACGTGAACTTCAACAGTCTCGTCAAACTTTGCAATCGCGGTCTTCTTTACCAGTGCGATTGCGTCTGCAGGATCATACAGAGCTGCATGGTCAACTGCTTTTGCTGCTTCCATGTATTTCTTTCCGTGTTTCATCTTTTACCTCCCTGTGGTGATAGCGGATCAATATCCTTCCACTTATGATCAGTCAACAACCTCAACGCCCATGCTGCGTGCAGTACCGGCGATGATGCTCATGGCCGCTTCGATGCTGGCAGCATTGAGATCCGGCATCTTTGTCTCCGCGATCTCTCTGACCTGTGCTTTCGTAATCTGGCCGACCTTGACCTTATTCGGCTGGCCGGATGCCTTCGGAAGATTCAGCGCCTTCTTGATGAGGACAGCTGCCGGAGGCGTCTTTGTGATGAAGGTAAAGCTTCTGTCAGCGTAAACCGTGATCACGACGGGGATGATTGTGTCGCCCATGGATGCGGTCTTCGCGTTAAATGCCTTCGTGAACTGCACGATATTGACACCGTGCTGGCCGAGAGCCGGACCTACCGGCGGTGCCGGCGTTGCCTTGCCGGCGGGAATCTGAAGTTTGATATAACCTGTAACCTTCTTTGCCATGATGTTACCTCCTATGTGGTTATGGCGAGTCTTTAAACCCTTCCACCTCTGAAAATAAACCGGTTCCCTTTCTTCCCGGGATGGCTTGAATGCCCGGCGGGGATCCTGTTACTTCTTTTTTACTTCCGAAAAGCTGATTTCGACCGGCGTATCGCGCCCGAAGAGCTCCACGGAAATCGTGACTGTCTGTTTCTGTGCATTGACCGCCTGCACGACACCTTCCGTACCGCTCCAGGCACCTGCAATCACAACGACCATATCACCTTTCTCAAAATCAACGACGATCTTGGGCTTGGCGCCCTGGGAGCTCTCGGCTCCGCCGCCGATTCCGAGGGGCCACATCTCTTCCGGAGTCAGCGGCACCGGCTTGCTGCCCGGTCCGACGAATCCGGTCACGCCGCGGGTATTCCTGACAACGTACCATGTCTCGTCATCCATGATCATGTTGACGATGACATACCCTGGAAACATTTTGCGCTGCACCATTTTCGTGACACCGTTCTTTGTCTCCTGCACATCTTCCAGCGGCACGCGCACGTCGAGGATCTTGTCCTCAAAATGGCGGTTTGCCACGGTCTTCTCGATGTTGGCCTTTACCTTGTTTTCATAGCCCGAGTAAGTATGAATCACATACCACTTCGCTTCTGACATCTGAACCCTCTTATCCTCTTAAGCTCTGCCCCGTAATCAACATACGGTTTCAGATAGTTTACTTGTTCAGCATAACCGGATGCGGGCGCATGATCTCATAATGCCAGGATCCAGTTGATCAGCTGAAGTGCGGCGCTGTCAATCACGGTGATGATCACACCCATGATCAGAGACATGACAACCACGAGACTGGTCTGTTTGATAATATCTTCTTTTGTCAGCCAGATGATCTTGCTCCATTCCTTTTTAACACCGCTGAAGAAGCTTTCCTTTTTACCGGCTGCCTTAGTGTTATTGTCTGCCATTTTCCGATCCCAACCTTTCTAAAAAGCTATGCTGCTGACCCGGAAATTACTTTGTTTCCTTATGAACAGTGTGCTTGTGGCAGAATCTGCAGTATTTTTTTGTCTCCATCCTCTCGGGATGTTCCTTTTTGTCTTTCTTTGTGTTATAGTTGCGCTGTTTGCATTCTGTGCAAGCTAATGTGATCCTTGTACGCACGGTTTTCACCTCCAATGATATCCGTTAGCTGATTGGTTCGTAAGGTTCTCATTTTTACGCAAAAAAAAAGAACCTCTGATTCGTAGCTTTTCAACTATAGCACAGGTTCCGGCCGCAGTCAATACGATGCATTGAAAAAGGAGATTTGAGTTATGGAACTAAGCCTGATACTGATGAGCAAAATGCTTGCCATGATGCTCTGGGGGGCTGCGGGATTCGCGCTGGTGAAGGCCGGTCTTCTGAAAACGGAGGACAGCCGCATTCTCTCCGTCCTAGTCATCTACCTCTTCTGTCCTTCCATGCTCGTGCGCAGCTTCCAGATCGAGCTCACGGACGAACGGCTTTTCAGTCTCATCGCCGGCACCGTATTTGCGTTTGCCGTACATTTCATATGGATCGCCGTGACGCGTGTCCTTACGCCCGTCCTGCATCTGAATCCGACCAACAGGGCCTCGCTGATTTTTACCAACTCGGGAAATCTGATCCTCCCGCTGGTCAGCATGATCCTGGGCGATGAATACCTCTTCTGCACCACCAGCTATCTGATCGCCTTCAACATCATGATCTGGACATACGGAGTTTCCCTGATCAGCGGCAGAAGGCCGGGCGGACTGCGCCGCATATTCCTCAATGTCAATCTGCTCGCCATATTCGCGGGCCTGATCTTACTGTTTACCGGTCTCCGGCTTCCCAGCATCATTGACACCGCCTGCGAAGGCTTTCAGGAGATGGTCGGACCCGCGTCCATGATCGTCATCGGGATGATCATGGGAGGAACAAAACTGGCGGAGATCTTCAAAACGCCCCGTTATTACATGCTGGCGCTCTTCAGGCTGATCATACTCCCGCTGATGATCCTCCTGCTGCTCCGTCTGAGCGGAATCATCGAGCTCTACCCATTCCTCCGCGAGCCCTTCCTCATTTCCATGCTGGCCGTGGCGGCTCCGCCCGCCGCTCTGGTCACCCAGATTGCGGTCGTATGGGACGGGGACGCGGTGTCGGCCGGTGCGTGCAATGTACTCAGCACGGTCTTCAGCTTGTTTTCCATGCCCCTGATCGTTCTGATCTACCAGACGCTCTTTGCATGATCCCGGATCCGGACGCTTCTCTGACCATTCGTTCATGATCCCGGATCCGGACGCTCCCTTCCGCCAGACTGTTTTTCCTACGCACTCGCAACGGCATTTCTGACCGTCAGCTTATGATCCCGGATCCGGACGTACAATCCGGACGCTCCCTTCCGCCGGACTGTTTTTCCTCCGCACTCGCAACGGGCATCCGAGCTCCCGCCCAAGTGCGACCAGTTCACTTTCGGGTCTCACCTCAGACCGGTGAGCCCCTTCGTTCTCAGGTCTTACTAGGGCGCGATCTCGGATGTCCCTAAAATCGCTCGAAAATGCTGCGGAAAAACAGTCCGGCTCACGGCAGCTGCCACCGGTCATAAATCCTCAACCGCTCTGCCCTATCAAGGTTATGAAACCACGGAATCCGTAACGACCACGCCCGTCACTGTAAAACCAGCTATTATCACCGGAATCCTGCAGGTCCTTAAGTGCCGGAAAGCGCTCCCTTATACGAATTGAGAACGGTTTAGAATGAGTTCCCGGGACGGA